>JAWRKJ010000292.1:0-4747 GCA_040307025.1 Desulfovibrionaceae bacterium
CCCCCCGGGCCCGGAACCTCTCCGATCCCGAGGCATGCGTGGCCTACCAGTTCGATTTTGCCCAGGTGGTCAGCGGCGAGTATGGCCAGTGGCTTGTCCAGGGCTGTCTCACCACCCTGAAAATATCCGCCATCTCCATCGTCTGTTCCCTGATCCTCGGCACGGTGGTGGCGGTGTTGCGGCTGTCCCGGGTGCGGCCCCTGGTCTGGGCCAGCGCCTCCTTCACCGAATTTTTCCGCAACACGCCGCTGCTGGTGCAGATTTTCTTCTGGTACTTCGGCTCCTACAACGTCTTGCCCATGGTCGTGAACGACTGGCTGGCCCGCCAGGACTTCGAGTTCGCCTGCGGGGTCATCGCCCTGTCCGTCTATACGGCCGCGTTCATCGCCGAGGAGATCCGCTCCGGCATCTTCGCCATTCCCAAAAACCAGCTCGAAGCCTCCCGGGCCTGCGGCCTGTCGTTTCTCCAGGCCATGGTCTACGTCATCCTGCCCCAGGCCTTCCGGGTCATCATTCCGCCGCTCATTTCCCAGTTCCTGAACCTGATAAAAAATTCGTCCCTGGTCATGACCATCGGCGTGGCCGACCTGACCTACATGGCCCGACAGATCGAGGCCCATACCTTCCACGGGTTCGAGGCCTTCACCGTGTCCACGGCCATTTATCTGGTCCTGTCGCTGCTTATTTCCGGTGGCGTCACGCTCTATAACCGGCGCGTGCTCCGCCTGCCTGCCCACTAACCCGGGGCTGCCCGATGCACTGGAATGTCGTTGTCAACAACCTCGATTACCTGCTGATCGGGGCCTATCCCCGGGGGCCTCTCGGCGGATTGGCCGTCACGGTGCTGCTGGCCGTGGGCGGGATTTTCGGCGCCTTTTGGCTGGGGCTCGGCATCGGGCTTCTGCGCATCGCCAAGCGCCGTTTGCTGCGCTGGCCGGCCGTGGTCTTTATCGAGGTCATCCGGGGCACGCCGCTGCTCATGGTCATTTTCTGGTTTTATTTTCTGGCTCCGGTGCTGTTCGGCCACACCCTGCCCGAGGCCGAAAGCGCGCTCGTTGCCCTGATCGTCTTTACGAGCGCCTACATCGCCGAAATCGTGCGGGCCGGGGTCCAGTCCCTGCCCAAGGGCCAGATGGAGGCCGCCCGGGGAACCGGGCTCTCCCACACCCGGGCCATGATCCACGTCATCCTGCCCCAGGCGCTGTTCAACATGATCCCGTCCTTCGTGAACCAGTTCGTATCCCTCACCAAGGACACCTCCCTGGCTTTTATCATCGGCGTGGGCGAGCTGACCAAGGCCGCCACCCAGATCAACAACCGCACGCTCACCGCGCCAACCGAAATCTTCATCACCATCGCCCTGCTTTATTTCGTCATCTGTTTTTGCCTGACCGAATTCTCCCGTTCCCTGGAGCGCCGCATCAATCGCTACCAGGCCAGACGGCGCTAGGCCCATCCGCTCGCGGGAGTTTTGCGCCTCAGCGCAGGCCGCAGACCTTGCGGCAGCGTTCCCGCACGTCAGCGACAGGGAGATCCAGGTGGGCGGCGGTGCAGGCCTCGCACAGGGTGGTGGGCGGCGGCAGGCCGGCTTCGGAGGCCCGGGCCACGAGCATGGTGAAGACGGCTTCGGCCAGGTCGGCCTGGGCCGGGACGGGCGTGGGCATGGGGCGGGTCCCGGACGGACCGGCGCCTGCCGCGAGGGCGAGCAGGGCGGCCAGGGACAGACTCGCCGCTAGGATGATTTTCTTGACAACGCGCATGGTTTTTTCTCCCGTTTTTCGTCTCGGCCCGGCCTTTACGCCGCACCGGCGGTGTGCCATAGCCCCCTTTGAGCTACGGACGGGATGTAACGCGCCGGACGGAAGGGAATCCAATCGCGATTTCGGAAGCGGGTCTTCCGAAAGCCTGAAGGCGCGACGACGCCGGGAGGGGCGTTGTGGAATACTACCACTTGCGGACCTTCGTGGCCGTGGCCGAGGAAGAGCATCTCACCCGGGCGGCCGAACGCTTGAACGCCAGCCTGCCGGCGGTGAGCGCCCATATCCGTGGGCTGGAAGAAGAACTGGGCGTGGTGCTTTTTTCCCGCACGCCCAAGGGCATGCGGCTGACGGACGAGGGACGGGCCTTGCTGGTCGAGGCCAGGCAGGCCCTGGCCGGCGTGGACGCGGTGCTCGCCCGGGCCGGGGAGCTGCGGCGCGAGGTCACGGGCGTGGCCCGCATCGGCCTCAATAACGAGGCCCACCGGATGCGCATCCCCGAGTTCCTGGCGGTCATGACCCGTCGCCATCCCCGGGTGGAGCTGCATCTGCTCGATTCCAGCTCGCCGCGCATCCTGGAACATGTCCGGACGGGCAATCTGGAACTCGGTTTCGTGTACGACAACATCGTCGAGCCGGCTCACGACATGACGCTGTTGTCCTTGGAGGCGGTACCCATGGCCGTGGTCGGCCCCACCTCGTGGGCGGACCGGGTGTGCCGGGCCAGTTGGGAGGAATTGGCCGGGTTGCCGTGGGTGTGGTTTTCGGACCGGTGCCCGTTCCAGTTCCTGCTGGAGCGGCTGTTCGCCGACCGGGGGCTGCCGCTCAATAAAGTCATGTTGGGGGACAACGACGCGACGTTGCGCACGTTGGTCGCGGCCGGGTGCGGTCTGACCTTGCTGCGGCGCGACGACGCCCTGGAGGCCGCGGCCGCCGGCGAACTGTGCCTGTGGTCCACGGACGGATTGGAGTTGGGGTTGTCCCTGGTGTACCGCCGGGATCGCGCCGAGGAACGGGTGATCCAGGCGGTGGTGGCCGCTGTGACCGAGGCCTGGGTGCTGCCGGTCCATCGGCGGTGATACGGCGGGTTTGGGGCAAGACGCGCGGGAGTCAAACGGAATGCCTGAGATGGAAACGGTCCGGACCGGCCGGGGGCTTGGCCCTTGGCGGACGGTTGGTGGTTTGGTGGGGCTGGTCGCCATTTTGGCGCTCATGACCGTGGCCCAGTCGAATTTTCAGGAAGAGGATGCCGAGGCCAATCAGGTGCTGTCCGGCGGCGCCTTTGGCTATGCCGATCCCGAGGGCCGGCGGGTGCTGACCCCGGTGGATACGGGCCTGGCCCGGGGCATGAAGCGTTTTTCCAAGGTCGTGGTCGCGCCGGGCAAGGTTTCGGACGTGACCTTTGTCGAGGTCCGGGGGGGGGCGGAAGATCCGGGGACGCGCCAGTCGCCGGAGACCTTCGATGCCACGAGTGGGGCCGTATTTTCCGCCGGGGAGGCCTTGCCCGGCGGCGGGGACGTGCTCGTGGCCACGGATCGGTTCCTGTCCGAGCGGCAGGTGCTGCCCCTGACGCCGGCTGCGCACAAGGAATGCGACGCGGCGGTCAAGGAGGCCCTGGAAGTGCGCGGCGGCCGCAGCGTGGCCTGGTGCGAGAACCTGTCCCGGGTCGGCGAGGACGGGATATTATCCCTGGCGCGCTTTGCCCCGCGCGGACGGGAGGAACTCTTCACCCTGGTCTACACCGGGGCGGGCGGGCCGGTCTTCCGCGATCATCCGGTCGAGGTTGGGCCGGTCGGGACTTGGCATTCGGTCGAGGGTGACAGTTTTTCGGCCGAGGGCTATCAGCCGCTGTTCGCCTTCCGCACCCAAAACGGGCTGGAAGTGGCCGTGCGCTGGCACGGCGCCGATGGCCGGACCATGGATCTCTACCGCCAGGAAGGCGAGACCTTTGTGCCGTACCTGGCGACCAACTGGTATCAGCAGGGCGAGTAGGAGGCGGCATGGCCGATGGCGCGGGTGGACATGAACAACCGCAGGAAGTCGTCTGGTTGCACCGGGAGGGGCTTTCTCTGGTGCGGGCCTGGCGCGAACATCTCGGGGTGAGCCGCGAGGAACTGGGGCGGCGTCTGGGCTCTTCGCCCGCAGCCGTGGCCCAGTTCGAAGCCCGGCACGCCCGGCCCCGGGCGGCCATGCTCAAAAAAATCGCCAACGCCCTGGGCCTGGAAAACTGGGAACTCCTGCGTGAACCGCCGCAGTCCGGGGCGGAGCGGTAGAGAAGCGAAAAAGCCTTGGACAGCCCAAGGGCGCGACCCTGGGCAGTCCCGTGGAAAAGACGATGGGCCCGCGTGAACCCACGACGCCGGGCAAGCGTTCCCCCCTCCGATCACATCTTCCGTTTCTTCTATCCCAGCCGGTCCATGGCCCGCCGCAAGTGCTCGCGCCAGACAGCGGTGAAGGCCGGAATTTCGATGAGGCCGGCCAGGGCCGGCCGGCAATGGATGCCCGCCGCTTCCAGGATGCCGCGCCAGGAGGTGGGGCCCTCCCCGGCCAGGTCGGTGCAGGCGTGGGCGCCGGCCACGGTGAGAAAGGGCACGAGCCAGGCCGTGCGTACGTCGGCGCTGACGAGTGCCTCCCGGATGCGGTCGAGATCCGGGCAGGCCGCGCCGCGTTCCCGGGGCATGGTGCCGCAATGGGCCAGGGGATCGAGCCGGCTGAGGCGTTCGTCCAGGGCGGCGTAGAATCCGGCCCCGGGCGGCGGGGCGCCGTGGCCCATGACCACAAGGCCCTCCCCCGCCGCGCGCCGGTCGGCTAGGTGCGACACCACCGCCGCGGCCACCGTGTCCACGTCGCCAAGGTCGGCCAGCAGCGGCGCGCCCACCGAAACGGCCAGCCGCGCGCCGCCGTTTTCGAGGTAACGCCCCAAAGCCGCGAGCATTTCGTGGTATTCCTCGCCCGGCACCACGTGCAGGGACTGCACCACCACCCGGCGC
>JAWRKJ010000293.1:0-3984 GCA_040307025.1 Desulfovibrionaceae bacterium
GGCTGCATGGGTCTTTTGGGCTGCGAGGACGTCTGCCCCAAGGAGATTCCCCTCCAGGAGCAGCTCGGCAAACTGCGCCGCAAAATGGCCCTGGCCGCCGTCAAAAACCTCCTGCCCAAGTTCCTTAAAAAGGACTTCTAGAACGTCCGGCGGGGCGGCTCACACCGCCCCGCCTTGTTTATGATTCCTGTCCGTTCCAGGACAGAACCGTCTTGAAACTGATGGGATTCCAAAGGGCGAAGCCCTTTGGCCGCCGGAGGCTTTCTTCCTCCCTCTCTCCCCCTTACACTCGCCACTCCTTCTCATTGCGCCAGTTCCGGAGCGCCCCAGGCCTGGGCCAGCCGGGCCAGCTCCGGGCGTGGCAGCTGCACGAGCAGCGGCTTTTTCCCCGCGTCCAACCAGGCCAGGATGGTCAGCATGTCCGGTTCGGCCATGGCCGTGCAGCCGGCCGTGGGTGATCCCGGTCCGCGCCACAGGTGCATGAAGATGCACGAGCCGGCTCCGGGTTTGGTCCCGGAGGTGTTGTGGTCAACGAAGAGGCCGAACCGGTACAGGCCGTCCGGCCGCAGCATGCGTTCCTCGCTGTTCCAGTCCTTGGCGGACGCCGCGGTTTCCTCGAACGTGCGGTTGTAGAAGCGGGAGGTCGTGCTGTCCACGCACACGGTGTGGTCCGTGAGCGGGTAGACGGAGACGCGGGGCGGTGTGGACAGCGCGGCAGGCTGGTAGGCGAAGACCCCGGGCAGGGCGAACACGCCGGCCGGCGCCCGGCCATCGCCTTCCGCCTTGACCGGCGCATGGGAAAGCTGGTCGCCGTGGAGTCCCCGGCCCCAGCCCAGGCCGTTGCGGCCCACGTTCACGGGGACTTCCTTGCCCACGGGCCGCCAGGCGCTGCCCGGCGTCCGTTCGAAGCGGCGCAACCGGCCCTGGTTGGAGGCCCAGGTCTCGGTCACCACAAGGAGGATCTGCTCGGACCCGGCCAAGGGTGAAGTCGCTGGCGGGGCGGGTATTTCTTTGGTCGTGGCCCGGCCGGTGGCTTGGCAGCCCAGGCCGAGAAGTCCCATAAGGAGAAGCATCAGGAAAGAGACGGTCGTTTTGTTGCGCATGGGTACCACGTTGCGGCGTTGCGGTTGGATTTTTTCGAGATCGGAGACAAAATAGCGGAATTCGGGCCGCCGCAAAAGCCGTATCCTCCGAAAGCGTCCCGCCGGGGCGGCCGGGCTGGTCAGGCGGTCGTATCTTCGTGGATGACGTAGCGGTCCTTACCCAGGCGCTTGGCTTCGTACATGGCCTGGTCGGCCAGGGTCAGGGCGCGGGCGAGGTCGGGCGAGCAGATTTCGCACACCGAGACCCCGATGCTGCAACCGATGCCGTAGCCGATTTCCCGGACCTTTCCCACGATGCGTTCGGCGATGGAGCTGGCCGCCGGGATGAGGTGCCCGCGACGGGCGGTCAGGCACACGGCGAATTCGTCGCCGCCGAGCCGCCCCACCACATCGGTGTCGCGCACGCTTTCGCGGATGATGCCGGCCACGGTGCCAAGGACCGCGTCGCCCCGGTCGTGTCCGTACCGGTCGTTGACCTGCTTGAACCCGTCGAGGTCGATGAACATGACCGCCAGTCCCAGGTTCATGTCGCTTTGGCTTTGCCGTTCCAGTTCACCGGCCAGTTCCCAGAACCGGGCCCGGGCCGGCATGCCGGTCAGCGGATCGGTCAGGGCTTGCTCTTCCCGTTCCCTGGCCGCCAGCAGGCAGGCGCGGACCTCGCCCATTTCCCGGATGATCGTCCCTTCGTCGAGGCTGGGATGCCCGGTGGCCAGAGCGCTCGAAGCCGCGGCCAGGGCGTTTATGTCGTGACTGAGTCGACGGGCGAGCCAAAAAGAGGCGAAGATGCTGGCCAGCAGGCAGACCAGCCCCGCCAGCCCGAATTGCAGCAACAGCAGGCGCAACGGCCGGACAAAGGCGGTTTCCGGGACACTGACCGCCACGCGCCAGCCCCAGGTGCCCACATTTTCCAGGGCGATTTCGATGAGTTCCCCGCCATTATTTTGTTGCTTGTTGGGAGACTCCGAGGCGGGAGGGGCGGTCGTCTCGTCCGGGGAGGTCTTTCGGAGCACCAGGGGATGGCGGGCAACAATCGGTTTGTCGCCGTCCAACAGCACCACGCCCCAGTCCTGGGGCAGGTACTGTTGGGAAAGGATGACGCCCAGTTCGGTTATGGGCACGATGGCACGCAAACAGTACCGGGGCTGGTCGTGGACCCGGACGACGACGCCGAGGGACGTCACCTTCTGGTGGGAGATGGTTCCGTCAAAGGTGGAGGATACCTGGGGTTGGCCGGTCGCGATGACGCGTCGGGCCGCTTCCGGGTCGTTGGTTTGGGGCAGTGGTTCGCCGTAAGGGCGCATGGTGTTGAACAGGATGTTCCCGTCGCCGTCGATCAGGGAGATGGCGAACATTTCCGGGGTGGCGGCCACCAGGCGCACGGCATGGGCGTACAGGGCCGGCAAATCGCCGGAGCGGGCCGCGTCGCCGTTGGCCATGGCCACGAGCATGGAGGCCCTGGCCGTCAGGTGCGAGTCGAGGGCCCGGGACAACGCTGTCGCCGTCCGGGTCAGCTGGTCCTTTTCCGTGTTGCGTTCGCTTTCCAGTAAAAAAAATACGGACAGGACGGAAAAAAAGATCATCGGCAGGGAGGCGAAGGCGGACAGCAACAACAGCCAAGCCCGAAAGCTGATTTTGGAAGGGGTCGCAGCCTGCATGGGGTATCACCTCGGCGCGGGAGCAAGCCGTTTGGGCGCACTTACTCACATAGCCCAAGGTTTTGCACCGCGACAACCCTTTTCGCCTCCTTCGGGAAAATGTCGTGGCGGCCCGCATCAATCGAGCCGAAGGATTTGGCGCACCTCTGCGTCGGAGAGCTCCTTGCCGCAAAATCGGCTGTAAAAGGCGCGGGTTTCGGCGACCATATCCAGATCGGCGAAGCGTTCGGGATACAGGGTCTTGCCCATCCACAGCACGGCCAGGGCCTGTTCGGGCGTGAAGTGCGTGAATCCGTGCAGGCCGAAGGGCACGGCATACACGGCCTTGCGCCGCACCGCCGACAGCCCGGCGAGCCGTGGGTCCGCGAGGACCTGCTCCACTTCCCGGGGGTTAAAGACCAGCAACACATCGGGATTCCAGGCCAGCAACTGCTCGTAGCCGATGCGCGGATGCTCCAGGGACAGGTCGGCCGGCGCGGCGTAGCGGCCGCCGGCCTTTTCGATGAGGAAGCGGGCCGTGGACACCATGGGGATCATCATGGTGCCGGCCCGGATGGAGATGGCCGTGACGCGCTTGTCCGGCGGGATGCCGGCCGTGGCCTTGGCCACGCGGTCCAGATTGGCCGTGAAGGCGGCCTTGAGGGCGGCTGCCCGGGGGGTGGCGTCCATGACGTCGCCGAGCAGGTCCAGGGTGGTGAACACCGCATCGGGATTACGCCAGGTCAGGCAGTAGGCCCGGAAACCGCGTTCGGCCAGCCGGTCGGCGGTCTCGCGCGAGGCCACCAGCACCAGATCGTGGGGCAGGGCCTGCAAGGCTTCGAGATCGGGCGTCCAGTCCGGCCCCATGGACGCGACCACGGGCGCCGTGGCCACCTGGGGCGCGAACACGGTCTGGAATTGCCATTGCCGGCCGTGCAGGCCCTGGGGCAGGCCGTTGACGATGGTGTCGCCCTTGCCCAAGGCGCACAAAAAGGCGTTGAGGGACGGGGTGCCCCCGGCCGTGACCACCCGGGTGATGGTGTCCGGGATTTCCACGGTGCGGCCGCAGCCGTCCACCACTTGCCGGGCCTGGCTGTGGCCCGCCCCGATCAGGACCAGACAGACCGCCATGAGTCCCAGGAATCCACCGTATCGCCAGCTGCTTCGGTTGTGCATTGTGCTGTGCTCCAAGACTTCGAAATTCAGCCTTTCCTTGCGCGGAGTTGTCCCTTGCGGAGTGGTGCCCG
>JAWRKJ010000294.1:0-10936 GCA_040307025.1 Desulfovibrionaceae bacterium
CCCCCCCCCCCCCCCCCCCCCCCCCCCCCCCCCCCCCCCCCCCCCCCCCCCCCCCCCCCCCCCCCCCCCCCCCCCCCCCCCCCCCCCCCCCCCCCCCCCCCCCCCCCCCCCCCCCCCCCTCTTCAAATTGCCGGGTCGAGCAGCAAATTGTCGCGGTGCACGGCCTCGGGATAGGTGGCCTCGCCGAGGACCTGGGCAATGCGCGAGCTTTTGAGGCCCATGATCTTGCGCAGATCGGCGGCGCCGTAATTGGTGAGCCCCACGCCGATCGTGGCGCCCTCGACCGTGGCCACCCGGACCATGGCCCCGGGCGAAAAATCGCCGGACACGTCCACGATGCCGGCCGGGAGCAGACTCTTGCCGTGCTCGCGCAGGGCGCAGGCCGCGCCGTCGTCCACCACCAGCGTGCCTTGGGGCTCGTGGTGGTAGGCCAGCCAGAACTTGCGCCGGGGAATGGGCCGGCAGCCGGCCGGAATGAACGTGCCCACGGTCTCGCCGGCAAAGGCCCGGGTCAGGGCGTCTTTTTCCCGGCCGGCCAGGATCAGGGTGGACACGCCGAGCTGGGCCACGCGCCGGGCCGACAGCAGCTTGGAATACATGCCGCCCGTGCCGAGGGCGGTTTTGGTGCCGCACATGGCGTCGAGGTCGAGGGCGGCGATGTCCTCGATCAGTTCCATGGGCGCGGCCCCGGGATGGTCGTCCGGGTTTTCGGCGAACACGCCCCGGGCCGAGGTCAGGTTGACGAACAGGTCCGCCCCGATGGTGCCCACGAGCAATCCGCCCAGACAGTCGTTGTCGCCGTAGACCAGTTCGGCGACGGCCACGCAGTCGTTTTCGTTGACCACCGGCACGGCGTCCAGGGCGAACAGCGTGGTGAAGGTGTTGCGCAAATTGAGATAGCGCTCCCGGTTGTCCAGGTCCTCGCGGGTGAGCAGGACCTGGGCGGCGATGCGGCCGTGGCGGGCGAATTCCTGGTCATAGGCGTGCATGAGCCGGCTTTGGCCGATGGCCGAGGCGGCTTGGCGGTGGGGCAGACTGGTCGGATCGTAGCGGTCGCCGAGGACCTCGCGGCCGGCGGCCACGGCGCCGCTCGACACCAGCAGCACGTGCCTCCCCTGGTCGACCAGGCCGGCGATCTGGGTGGCGAGGTTCGCGACCACCTCGGTATCCAGGCCGTGTGGACCGGCCAGCACGGCGCTGCCGACCTTGATGACCACGCGTTTGGCCTGGGACATGACTTGACGGCGTCTTGCACGCCAGTCGCACTCGACCATGGGCTCTCCTTGAAGGCATTGCGAATGGACGGCGCCGGATCGGCTGATCCGTCGTCGCGTCCGACTGCATACGATCAAGGCCGGGCCCTGGCAAGACGGCCGGTCGCACCCGGATGGCGGGAGGAAACGCCGGCTTTCCCAGGCAAGAGGCCTACTGGTCGCCGAAAACGGCCAGCTCGCGGGTCAGGAGGTCGGCCAGACGTTCCTGGTCCGCGACAGCGCTGTTCTGGGCGGATTTTTCCAATTCCTGGGCCTGGGCGGCCAGATCGGCCAGCCCCAGGTTGAGGAGGTTGCCCTTGAGGGCGTGGGCCAGTTCCCGCACGGCCGGGACGTCGCCGTCGGCCACGGCGCGCCGCAGCCGGGCCAGACCCTCGCCGAGTACCGTGCGGGCCACGCGCAGGGCCTGGGCGGCCTCGTCCGGGGTGAGTTGGTGTTCGCCAGTGAGAAAATCCAGGGCCACTGTCTGCGCATCATGAGCCATGGGGCACCTCGGGCCGTGGTGGCAGGATGTCCAGAAGCACGGCTTCCAGATCGTTGATGCGGTAGGGCTTGGGGAAATAGGCGGTCATGCCGGCCTGGCGACAGCGCACGGCGTCGTCCTTTGCGGCTTGTGCGGTCAGGGCCACGATGGGGGTATCGATGCCGGCCTGCCGGGTGCGGCGGGTGACTTCCAGGCCGTCCAGACCCGGCATGCGCAGGTCCATGAAAATCGCATGATAGGGCTGGCCGGCGTCGTGCCGGCGCAGGATCATGTCCAGGGCCTCCAGGCCGTCGGCGGCGAATTCCGGTCGGGGCAGGCCGAGTTTTTCCAGGATTTTTTGGAGCAGGAAGCGGTTGAACGGATTGTCCTCGGCGACGAGCACCCGCAATTGGCCGAACTCCGCCGTAGTTTCCGAGAATTTGTTACCCAGTCGGGGGCGTACCGGGATATCGGGTTCCCCCAGGCGCAACGTGAAGGAAAACGTGCTGCCAACCCCCTCCTGGCTCGTCAGTTCGAGTCCCGGAGCGCCCAGGAGGCGCACCAGACGGTCGGCGATGGACAGTCCCAGCCCGGTGCCGCCGTAACGTCGGTCGGGCGAGGATTCGATCTGCACGAACGGCTCGAAAATATGTTCCCGCATGGCCTCGGGAATGCCTGGGCCGGTATCGTGGACCAGGAACTGGATCGGTCGCGGCCCTGGGGAACGTTCGCCCGTGCGCGGGCAGCGCACCGCCAGGATGACCCGGCCCTGGGCCGTGAACTTGATGGCGTTTTGGAGCAGGTTGATCAGGACTTGCTTGAGCCGCACCGGATCGCAGACCAAGGCGTAGGGGAGGCTTGGGTCGCGGTTGATTTCCAGGATCAGCCCCTTGTCCATGACCGCCGGGCTCATCATTCGGCGCAGGTCCTCAAGCAGCCGGTTCATGTCCACGGGCGCCGGATGGATTTCCATGTGCCCGGACTCGATGCGCGAAAAGTCGAGCACGTCGTTGAGGACCACGAGCAGATCCTCGCCCGCACCCTGCATGGTTTCCAGGCATTCGCGCTGCTCGCCGGTCAGCTCCGAGCGCAGCAGGAGCTGGGCCAGTCCCATGATGGCGTTTAAGGGCGTGCGGATTTCATGGCTCATGTTGGCCAGGAAGGCCGATTTGAGGCGGCTGGCTTCTTCGGCTTCGGTGCGGGCCCGGATGAGGTCCGTGACATCGACAAAGGATTCGATGCCGCAGACGGCCTCGCCCTGGGCGTCGCGGATGGGGGCGGCGTTTTTGAGGATGGTCAGGCGCCGGCCGTCATGGGTGATGATCCGGGACTGGCGCTTCTGGACCGCGCCTTCCAGGGCCGCTCCGGCCGGGCAGGGCGCGGGCGGGGATTCCCGCAGCAGTTCCAGGCGCCGTCGGCCCAGGGCCTGATCCCGGCCGTACCCGGTAATGGCCGTGAATTCGTCGTTGATCGTCACCACCACGTCGTCGCGGTTGACGATGCAGATGGCGGCCCCGGCCACGGTGATGACCTGTTCAAGAAAGCTTTTCTCCCGCTCCACGCCAAGCTTGGCTTCGACCAGGGCGGTGACGTCGATCAGGGAGATGATAAGCCCTGTGAAAACCGTGAGTTCCCGGACCGGTTGCAGTTTGACCGTGACATCCCGGTCGCCCAGACGCTGGTTGAACGACACCGGGGCATGGGCCACGCCCCGACGAAACAGCTTGAGAAAGGCGCTGGCCTGGTAATCTTCCGTTTCCAGGCCGAGGACCGTCATCTCGCCCCCGAGGATGGCGCGGCGTTCCTGGCCGAGCAACTGCAAGTAGCGGTTGTTGATTTCGGCCACCCGCCCGTCAGGGCTGACAAAGGCGATCCCCTGGTCCAGGGAGCCGAGGATGGTGGTCAGGCGCAGGCAACGTCTGACCAGACTGTCGTCCGGTCCGCCCTCGGGGGGCGGGCCGGCGTAGCGTCCGGTGTGGGCAAAAAAGGGCCCGCGCGCCTCAGGACGCTTCGGGCGCAGCCGCCGCCAGGAAGGCATCGAGGCGCTCCTTGTAAGGGGGATGGCCGAAGAAAGCCGATCCGGACACCAGCACATCCGCGCCGGCCGAGGTCAGGGCGGGTGTGTTTTCCGGGGTCACGCCGCCGTCCACCTGGATGCGGAAGGACAGGCCGTGTTTGGCGCGCAAGGCCGCCAGTTCGCGCACCTTGTCCAGGCAGAAGGGGATGAAGGACTGGCCACCAAAACCCGGGTTGACGGACATGATGAGCACCATGGCCAACTGGGGCAGGAGGTATTCGACGGCGCACAGCGGGGTGGCCGGGTTCAGGGCCACGGCCGGGTCCGCGCCCAACCGGGCGATTTCGGCCACCGTGCGCTCCAGATGGACCGTGGCCTCGGCATGGACGCAGATACAGTCGGCCCCGGCCTCGCGAAAGGCGGACAGGTAACGCTCGGGGCGCTCGATCATGAGATGGGTATCGAAATAGAGCCGGCTGCGGCGGCGCAACGCGGCGATGACGGGCGGACCGAAGGTGATGTTGGGCACGAACAGGCCGTCCATGACATCGAGGTGGGCCCAGGCCACCCCGGCCGCTTCCAGGGCGGTCAGTTCCTCGGCTAGGCGGCCGAAATCGGCCGAGAGAAGGGACGGCGAAAGAATCAACGGTTGGGACATGACGGCTCCGGCGGCCAGACTCGGGCCCGCAAGCCCATTGCCGCATATCCTCTATGATAGTCTTGGCGTCGAACGTGGTCAACACGGGCACTGATCCGCTGTTGAGCACTTTTCAAACCGGCCTGCCGTTGCTAAGGCAATCCAGGGAGGACAAGTCGTGCGTATCCGTCTGCTCGAACTGCTGCCCGGGGCGGCCGCCGCCACGGGGTTGACCGTGATCATCGATGTCTTTCGGGCCTGTTCCGTGGTCTGCTATGCCGTTGCCGCCGGGGCCGAACGCATCCTGCCCGTGGATTCGGTGGAGGAGGCGCTTGCGCTCAAGGCCGCGCACCCCGACTACCTCGTCATGGGCGAGCGCAACTGCCTGCGCCCCGAGGGCTTCGACTTCGGCAATTCCCCGACCGAAGTCCGGGACCAGGACCTTGCGGGCCGGACCATGGTCCACGCCACCAGCGCCGGCACCCGGGGACTTTTCGCCGCCATGGGCGGGGCCGATCGGGTGCTGACCTGCTCGTTCCCCAACGTCACGGCCACGGCCGCCGCCATTGCCGCCGCCAGGCCCGAGACCGTCTCCATCGTGGCCATGGGCAAGGCCGGCCAGACCCCGGCCCCGGAAGACAAGCTGTGCGCCATGTACCTGGCCAACATTCTCCAGGATGTGCCCAACGTCTTCGAGACCATTCCCCGTTTCTTGCGTGCCTCGGACAGCGCGAAGATCTTTTTCGGCGACACGGCCATTGTGCCCGAATCCGACTTCGCATTGTGCCTGAACCTGGATGCCTTCGACTTTTTCCTGGAAGCGCATCCCGATGCCGACGGCCGGCCGGTCCTGACCCCGAGCCGTCCTCCGCGCGCCGTAACGGTGTAGGGCCTGGCCCGGGACACATCGGCCCGGGGCAGGCGGAGCAAGCCGGGCATCCCAAAAGGGAGGGTCCTTGGGGCGTGTGGACTGTCAATGAGCTGTATGACCAACGGTAGCACGGCCCGGTCGGGCCCGTGGGCCGTACCGACACGGAGACCCCTGGCATGATGGGCAAGGCTTCGACCTGTCTGCGTGATGCAAATTTTTTTGCCGTCTCGCCGCTGATGATTTTTCCGAGGGCTCTGGGCCGGTTCCGGGTCTTTATCCGCCAGGCCGGGCGCTATGTGCTCTATGCCGCCGCCGGGGAGCAGTTCACCCCGAGCCATCGGCAAAAGCTCCACGATGCCGGTGTGACCGAGGTTTTCATCCAGGCTGCGGAACGGCCGGATTATGAGCACTATATCGAAAAGCACCTGCCGTATATCCTGTCCGACGAAGTCATCCCCACGACCGAGCGGGCGCAAGTGCTCTATACCGTGTCCGAATCCGTGGTGCGCGGGGTGTTTGAAAGCGGCTTGCCCCATGGCCTGACGTCCAGGGACTACACGCGCGTGGCCAAGCTCGTGGAAAAAAGCCTGGGCTTTTTGTCCCGGGAACAATCCCTGCGCCACATCGCCGCCCTGGCCTCCCACGACTACTCCGTCTACACCCACAACGTACACGTGTTCGTCTTTGCCACGGCCATTCTCCAGGCCATGAGGGCCGACGAGCACACCCAGCTCCAGGCCGGCATCGGCGCCCTGCTTCACGACATCGGCAAGACCCGCATCCCCAAGGAAATTTTGACCAAGCCCGGGCCGCTCACCCCCGAGGAGCGGGCCGTGATCAACACCCATCCGGTCCGGGGACTGGTGTTGTGCCAGGATGTGCCTTTGTCCCAGGCGGCCGGGCACTGCATTTTGCTCCACCACGAGCGCATGGACGGCGGCGGCTATCCGGGCGGCCTCACGGGGGAGAGCCTTCCCGACCATGTCAAGGCCCTGGCCGTGGCCGACGTCTACGATGCCCTCACCTCCAACCGGGTCTATGCGCCGGCCATGGCGCCGTTCGCGGCCCTGCGCCTCATGCGTGACGAAATGGCTGGACATTTCGACCGGGAAGTCTACAAGCGTCTGGTCGTGATTTTAAGCGGCGCCAATATGGTCTAAGGAGTCGTCAATGGCCTTTTCGCGCGTCAAATTCACTCCGAAAGCAGCCCAGGGACTGTTCTGTCCGGACTGTGGCCACCCGTTGACCTTTACCCGCTCCTGCGTGCGGGCGATGTTCGTATGCGACGGCTGCGGCAAGAGCTTCGACCCATCCCGGTTCGTGGACCGGCTCGACGAGGATTTCGAGGAAGCCTACGCCGACGTGCCCATCAACAGAATGTGAACCGTAAGCTCCGGCCGGCGATCAGCCGGAGAGTCCTTTCGCGGAGGTGTGTCATGGCCATGGGCGTGTGGGACGGTATCGACAAGACGCGGGTGGCCAAGGCCTTGGTCACGGCGTTCACGAGTGACGAATATCTGGAGGCCCTGGCCGCCATCAACAATGCCGAGACCGTGGCCGAGCTTGCCCCGGCCCGGGAAAAGGTCAAGGAACTCATGGCGATTTGGCGCGAGGAATGCCCGGAATATGCCTTTGTCATCGACGCCTTGTTCTTGTTTTCGGAGCGCATGGAGCGCGACTTGAACGCGGAAGCGGAATAGGGGAGGGGAGATGGCCCTGGGTTGGCTGGGATCCCTGCGTCGCGCCTGGGCGTCCGGTTCGGTGACCACCGGGCGTCGGGCTCAGATTGTGCGCCGGCTGCACCTGGTCAACCTGTCGCGCCTGCGGGGCTTGCTCGTGGCCGTTGTCGGCATCAACGTCGCCGTGCTGGCCTTGGCCCTGGTCACCCGGGGCCTGAGCCGGGAAATCCTGGGCAGCGGTCCCCTGGAGATGGTCCTCACCCTGCACCGGCTTGTCTGGATCGTCCTGGACCTGGCCGCCCTGGCCCTGCTCGGACGCTGTCTGGCCTCGCCCGGGCCGACGTCTCGCCTGGCCCTGGTCGAAACCGGTGTGATCGCGGTCAACATGCTCATGGTCGTGAGCCTGATCCTGCCGCTGTATGCCTACTACTCCACCGTGAGCCTGTTTTACGTGGCGGTCTTCAGCCTGGTGCCGCTGATCCGGCTCGATGCCCTGCGCAGCGCCCTGGCCATTGCCGCTCCGGCCCTGATCCTCATGGTGGGCGTCCTTGTCCCGGACGTCCGCTCGCCGGTCAATATCTCCAACGCCGTCAATCTGGCGGCCATGGCCGTGCTGGCCCTGATCAGCTCGCGGTTTCTGTTCGCCGAGCGGCTGCGCGACCTGCACCAGCGCGAGGTGATCGCCCGCCAGCAGGCAAAGCTGGTCCGCCTGGCCCTGACCGACGAACTGACCGGCCTGGCCAACCGCCGCAGCCTGGCTGCGGGCCTGCGCCGGGAATGGCGCCGGGCCGTTCGGGAAAACGCCTCCCTGGCCTTGATCCTGCTCGACATCGACCATTTCAAGCAATTCAACGATCTTTACGGCCACCTGGCCGGAGACGACTGCCTGCGCCGGGTGGCCGCCTGCCTGACCCGGCGTGCCCGCCGGGCCGGGGACATGGCCGCCCGTTACGGGGGCGAGGAATTCGTCATGCTCCTGCCTGGCTTGGACGTGTCCGGGGCTCGGGAGCTGGCCGAGGCCATCCGCATCGACATCCTGGGCCTGGACCTGCCCCATCCCGGTTCGCCCCGGGGGCGGTTGACCGTGAGCCTCGGCGTGACCGTCCGGCTGGACCGGGACGAGGCCGGCGAGGACCTGCTCACCCGGGCCGACGGCGCGCTCTACGTGGCCAAGGCGGCGGGGCGCAACCAAGTCTACGTGGCCGACGGCCCGATCGGCCCGTCCCCGGACGAGGACGACCAGGCCGCCACGGATCAGGCCGGTTGACAGGCGCTGCGTCAGACTTTATTTTGAGCACTCCCAAAGGGGAGTAGCTGCTCCGGACAGGGTCAACATCCCTGCGGCATGTCCGCCGCCTGGCTCTGTCGTCGGTTCCTCGGCACCGATCGGCGAGACCTTTGGCATGCACGCGCGTGCCAAGGTCTTTTTTTTTCGGCCGCGCAAAACCGAGGAGATCCCGTGAAAAAGCTTTTACCCGTCTGGTTGGCCGTGGCTGCCGCCCTGCCCGGTCTGGTGTGCAGCCTGGCCGCGGTGCATTTGTCCGCGCCCGTGACCGCGATCGTCTCCGGCGGGGCCATCCTGGCCGCCTCGTTTCTGCTCCTGTGGGCCTGCGACGTGGCCCAAAACGACATCCCCCAAGCCCTGGCCCTGGCCGTGGTGGCGTTGATTGCCGTGCTGCCGGAATACGCCGTGGACATGTATTTCACCTGGATGGCCGGCCAGCATCCCGCATCCGACTACGCCCATTTCGCCATCGCCAACATGACCGGCGCCAACCGGCTGCTCATCGGTGTGGCCTGGGTGGCGGTGGCCGTCGTGGTCTGGTGGCGGACACGCAAGCCCGTGGTCCTCGAACCCCAGCGCCGCACGGAAGTGCTTTTTCTCGGCCTGGCCACGGCCTATGCCCTGACCATTCCCTTGACAGGCAGCCTCACCTGGGTCGACGGTGTGATCCTGGTCAGCCTTTATGTCGTCTATATCGCCATCGCCGCCCGGCGGGAGTGCGAGGAGCCGGAGCTGGAAGGCGTGTCCGCCTGCATCGCCGCCTTGGCCCCGGTCCGGCGCCGGTTGGCCACGGCCGCGCTGTTCGTTTTTGCCGCAGGCGTCATCGTGGCCAATGCCGAGGCCTTCAGCGAAGGTCTGGTGGCCACGGGCCGGCTGCTCGGGGTCAACGAGTTCCTGCTCGTGCAGTGGCTCGCGCCCATCGCCTCCGAGGCCCCGGAATTCATCGTGGCCATCATGTTCGCCTTGCGCGGCATGGCCGGGCTGGCCCTGGGGAGCCTGATTTCCTCCAAGCTCAACCAATGGACCCTGCTCGTGGGCATGATTCCGGGGGTGTACGGCGTGTCCTCGGGTTCGTTCACCACGCCCATGCCCTTGTCCGGATTGCAGATGCACGAGATTTTATTGACGGCCGCCCAGTCGCTGTTGGCCGTGGGTCTGCTCGCCGGGTTGCGCCTGGACATCCGGGGGGCAATGTTGCTTTTTGTCTTGTTCTTGGGCCAGTTTCTGGCGCCGGCCATGCCCGACGCCTTGTGGACCCTGTTCCCGGGGCACCTGAGCGGAGCCGAGGTCCATTACCTCTTCAGTTTCCTCTACATGGGCGCCTTTGTATTGCTGCTGCCGCACTCCGGCAGGCAACTGCTGGCCCTTTTGCGGCCGGGGCAGCACCGGACCTCTTGACGCAGGGGGCGCGCGGTCCTATGTACCGCGCCCCGCCCCGCGCAATGTCCGGGTTGCGGAGTTGCGCCAAGGAGCGTGCCCGCCATGGAGCAGGGCTTCGAACTTCCACTGTATCTTGATTTGTTTGCTGTTTTTCTCATGGCCGCAACCGGGGCCATCGAGGCCATCCGCCACAAGTTCGATCTGGTGGGGTTGCTCGGGCTGTCGCTCGCCACCGGGTTGGGCGGGGCACTGCTGCGAGACGGCATTTTTCTCCAGGCCGGTGTGCCGGCGGTAGTGCGCAACAACGTCTACCTCTACGCCGTGGCCCTGGCGGCCGTTGCCTGCCTGATCTTCGGCCGGCGGGCGGTGCTGTCCGAGCGGTTCGTGGCTTTGGTGGATGCGGCGGCCCTGGGGGCCTACGCCGCGGTCGGCATGCAGAAATCCCTGGACTTCGGCCTGGATTTCGCCCCGGCCGTGTTGGTCGGGGTCATCAACGCCTGCGGCGGAGGGCTGTTGCGCGACGTGCTCATGCGCGAGGAACCCATGGTGTTCCGGCCGGGGCAGTTCTACGGCTTTGCCGCCCTGATCGGCTGTCTGACCTACCCCTTATTGCGCCAGCAACTGCTATTGCCCGCGCTGGTCGCGGCCCTGGTCACCATCCTGGTCACGTTCGCCTTGCGCGTGCTGGCCATCACCCGCAATTGGCGCACGGCCCCGGTGGGCGAGGGCGGGTTGTTGTTTCCGGCCCGCCGCCAGCGGCCCATCGCCTGAAACCGGACTTTTCCCGGGCCCCGGTTTTGGATAAGGGGTTCGGCATCACGACAGGAGACTTCCCATGACCAAGATCGCGCTTCCCACCCGCGACGGACAGGTGGACGAACATTTCGGCCATTGCGGCTATTTCACCGTGCTTTCCGTGGGGCCGGACCGCTCCATCGAGGCCGAGGAGACCTTTGCGCCGCCGGCCGAATGCGGTTGCCGCTCCAATCTGGTCGGCACGCTGCTTGAAATGGGCGTCACGGCGCTTATTGCCGGCAACATGGGCCAGGGCGCGGCAGTCAAACTGCGCCAAGCCGGCATCACCGTGGTGCGCGGCGCCTCGGGCCCGGTCCACGCGGCGGCCCGGGCCTGGCTCGACGGCCAGCTCACCGATCGCGATGAACTCTGCCAGGCCCACGGCCATGACTGCCTGCACGGGTAAGGGTAACGGGCGGTAAGAAGCCTCCGGCGGGGGGGGGGGGGGGGGGGGGGGGGGGGGGGGGGGGGGGGGGGGGGGGGGGGGGGGGGGGGGGGGGGGGGGGGGGGGGGGGGGGGGGGGGGGGGGGGGGGGGGG
>JAWRKJ010000295.1:0-5731 GCA_040307025.1 Desulfovibrionaceae bacterium
GGCTGCATGCCGCGCTTGGCCGTCCACGATGGCCGTGCGGGTGAGCATGACAAAGCCGATGATCCCGCCGGTTTCCTCGGCGACCAGGGCCAATTCCGGGAGAAAGTCGGCGCTGGCGCGCATCCGGTCCACGAACGCCGGTTCGTCGCCATTGCGCGCCCTGGCCGTTGCAAACGCCTGCGCCACGAACACCCGGATGTTTGTGAAATCCTCTTCCCGCGCCTGGCGGATGATCATGCAGACCGCCTCCACCGTACGGCGCACCACGCAACAAGGGATACGGACCGCCGTGCCGTCCGTATCCCTGCCTTCTTTCCACCATCCAGACCAAGAGACACCATCAGGCCTGTCCCCGAAAAGGGTTTTCAAAGGGCAACGCCCTTTGGCCGCCGGAGGCTCTCCCTGCCCTGCACCTCTCCCCTTACCCCTTTACGGTAGAACGATCTCCGCCAGGGTCTTGCGCTTGCGCGGGTACACGGTGGGTTCGTCGGGATGGCCCACGGCCAGCAGGTTGACCACCCGCAGCCCGTCCGCCAAACCCAGGCGCGCCTTGACATTGGCCTCGTCGAACATGCCGACCCAGCAGGTACCAAGGTCCATTTCCACGGCCCGCAACATGAGAAACGACAAGGCGATACCCAGGTTCATGGCGCAGGCGCCGAACTTGGCCTGCTCGGCCGCCGCCGCTTCCCGGGCCACGTAAGCCTCGATGCCGTCCATGGGCTCGCCGTCGATCAGCTTGTTTTCCCGGTAGAAAAAGGCCGCGGACTGGGAGTCCTTCACGTAGTTGGCCAGATCGACGCAGCCCACGATGATGGCGGCGGCATCGGACAGCCAGGACTGTTTGCGCGAGGCGGCGCTGGTGCCGAACCAGGCGAGATCGGCGGGCGCGGTCACGACCTTGAAGCGCCAGGGTTGGGAATTGAGGCTCGAGGGCGCGTTTCGGGCCGCGTCGAGCAGTTCGGTGATCTCCGCCTCGGTCAGGGGTTGCTTGGTAAAGGCGCGCACGCTGTGGCGCGCGGCAATGGCGTCCTTGACGCCGAGAACCTGCGTTTGGGAAGTCGTCATAGCGCCTCCTTACGGCTTTGTTGTCCACGGCGGCGCGAGACGCCGCCCGGGTTCCGTCATACCCGAAAACCCCGGCCGCGCCATGCCCGTTTCTGTGAACATCTTGCCTGTTTCTGTCGCAGAAAGCGGTTTTGGGTGCGTGAAAACACGTTTTAACATATGTTCCCCCAAGAAAGCGGATGTACTTCAGGAGACGCGCCCATGACGGAACTTCCCGGCTCCGGCCGGCAACGCCTGCTCGCCCTGCTCGCCGATCAAGCGATCCAGGAGGGCTTTTCCCCCGCCCCCCTGGCCGGCGTGCGCTACGTTCGGGCCACCCACGACTATCCCCTGGCGCCCGCTTTGTACGACCCGTGCATCATGCTGCTTGGCAGCGGGCGCAAGCGGGCCCACCTCGGTGAGGCGGTCCACGTGCTCGACCCGGGGCATTACTGGGTGGTATCGGTGCCCATGCCCTTTGCCTGCGAGACCGAGGCCAGCCCGGAAGCGCCCCTGCTCGGGCTTTCGGTGGATGTGGACGGCGCGGTGCTTGGCGAGTTGCTGCTCGGCATGGACGAAGGCGGACAAGCGCCCGGGCCCATACCGGCCGGGATGTGCGCCACGCCGCTGTCCGATGCCCTGATCGACGCGGCGGTGCGGCTGCTGGACTGCCTGGCCTCGCCGCTTGACGCACGCATCCTGGGCCCGGGCATCGTGCGGGAGATCGTCTACCGGGTGCTGCGCGGAGGCCAGGGCGCGGCCTTGCGGGCTCTGGCCTCCCAGAACGGCCACCTGCGCCCCATCGCCCGGGCGCTCAAGCGTATTCAGACGGCCTTCGACACGAATCTGGATGTCGAGGCCCTGGCCCGGGAAGCCCATATGGGACTCTCGACCTTCCACCACGCCTTTCGGGCGGTCACGGCCACCTCGCCCCTGCAATATCTCAAGACCGTGCGCCTGCACCAGGCCCGGCGGCTCCTGGCCGAGGCCGGGGCCACGGCCGGAGAGGCCGCCACCCGGGTCGGCTATGCCAGCACGTCCCAGTTCAGTCGCGAATACAAGCGCCTGTTCGGCCTGCCCCCGTCCGAAGACGCGCAGCGCCTGCGCACGGCAGAGGGATAGCCGGCTACGACGCCGACGCCACAAACACCGCCAGATACTCCTGGTTGCCCTTGGGGCCCTTGACCTTGGACGGCACCACCCCGACCGCAGTCAGGAACAGCTCGTCCCGGGCAAAGTCCAGGACCTTGTCCACGGCCTCCTGCTGGAAAGCGGCCTCGCGCACCACGCCGCCCTTGCCCACCTTGTCGGGCGAAAGCTCGAACTGGGGCTTGACCAGGGCCACCACCCGGCCGCCGGGTTTCAAAAACCGCAGGCAGGCCGGCAGCACCTTGGTCAGGGAGATAAACGACAGGTCGGCCACCACGATGGCGACCGTTTCGGGTAACAAATCGGCCGGGGCATGGCGCAGGTTGACCTGTTCCATGGACACGACCCGGGGATCGGCGCGCAGCTTTTCGTGAAGCTGGGCCGTGCCCACGTCCACGGCATAGACCCGGACCACGCCGTGCTGGAGCAGGCAATCGGTGAAACCGCCCGTGGAAGCGCCGGCATCCAGGGCGGTGAGCCCGGCCAGGTCGAGCCCGAAGGCCTCAATGGCGGTTTCGAGCTTGCCGCCGCCCCGGCTGACGTAGCGCTCGCCCTGGTCCACGGCAAAGACCGCCTCGGGTCCGAACAGCCGGCCGGGCTTGTCGACCGGCGTCTCCTTCCCGTCCACCGTCACCCGGACCTGGCCGGCCATGATGAGCCGCTTGGCCCGCTCCCGGGTGTCGGCCAGTCCCTGTTCGTGCACGAGCTGATCGGCGCGGCTTTTTTGTTTGGCCATATCTTTTCGCTTGTGAAAAAAATCACTCGAGACGCAATTCGCGTCTTTTGCCAAAAAAACGGACGCATTATGCGTCCGTATCCCGCCGACCCAAAATGCGCCGCAGCGTGTCCTTGGAAATGCCCAACTCCCGGCAGGCGGCGTTGCGGTTGCCACCGTGACGCGATACGGCCTGGGCCGCGGCCTGGCGCCGGATGTCGGCCATGGTCAACCCCACGGGCGCGGCCCCTTCGGTGGCCCGGCGCAAGGCCTCGGGCAGATGCGCCACTTCGATCGCCTGGCCGGGACACAAAATGGCCGCGTATTCGAGAATGTTTTCAAGCTCCCGGATGTTGCCCGGAAAAGCATAGGCACACAGCCGGGCCAGGGCCTCGGCCGACACCGCGCCGATATTCTTGCGACAGGCCAGACGACACCGGCCCAGAATGCGCTCGATGAGCAGCGGGATGTCGCCCGGCCGCTCGCGCAGGGGCGGAATCCGGATAACCACCACGCTCAGGCGGTAATAGAGGTCCCGGCGAAACGTGCCCTCGGCCGCCATGCGCTCCAAATCCCGGTTGGTGGCCGCCACCAGCCGCACATCCGCCGGCACCGTGGCCACGCCGCCCAGCGGCTCGTAGGACCGTTCCTGGAGCACGCGCAAAATCTTGGCCTGCATGGGATAGGGCAGATCGCCGATCTCGTCGAGCAAAAGCGTGCCGCCCTCGGCCAGGGCGAACCGGCCGGGCTTGTCCTGGCGCGCGTCGGTAAACGCCCCGGACTTGTAGCCAAAAAGCTCCGATTCCATGAGCTGTTCGGGCAGGGCACCGCAATTGATGGCCACGAACGGCCCGCCTCCGCGCTGGGACAGCCGGTGGATGGCCCGGGCGAACACCTCCTTGCCCGTGCCCGACTCACCAAGCAACAGTACCGTGGAATCGCTCTGGGCGATCTGGGGCAGCATGCGCACCACCTCGGACAACCGCTCGTCCCGGGTGCCGAAATCGTCCAGGGGCTGGAGCCCTTCGAGCCGGCTCACAAAGCCGCCGCCGGACAGGTCGCGCATGACCTGCACCCCGCCGATGACCGCGCCCTGGGCATCGCGCACCGGGGCCGCACTCACGCACACGGACACATCCGCGCAGCCGTCGCGTCTGACCGTGACAATGCGGTTGGACACGGGGCGGCCCGCTTCCATGGCCTGGCGCAATACGCAGATGGAGTGGCAGTTCTTCACGCCGAGCACTTCGAAACAGGGGCGGCCCATGGCCGCTTCGGGCGTGGTGCGGGCGATCTCGGCCGCGGACTGGTTGAAGCTGCGCACCACGAAATCGCGGTCCACGGCG
This sequence comes from Desulfovibrionaceae bacterium, assembly GCA_040307025.1. GTDB lineage: Bacteria > Desulfobacterota > Desulfovibrionia > Desulfovibrionales > Desulfovibrionaceae > Solidesulfovibrio. Next base: position 4,258 of record JAWRKJ010000295.1, read on the forward strand.
AACACGGCATCCGCCACGCTTTGCAGCACAAAGGCGTTGGCCTCGGGATCGGGCAGGATGTCCACAACAGGCTTCATGGCGGCAGTGTGCGCCGCTTCCGCGCTGCCGGTCAAGAAAAACGGACGCGAAATGCGTCCATCCCCAGCCAGCCGATTTGTCTCAAAAACCTAACCATTTTAAAAGAAAAAAGAATATGTTTGGCACGAAGCCTGCTTAACGGGGAGGCGTCAGGCAACGCCCCGATGGCGTTGGGAAAGGAGGATGCACCATGGATCTGCGACTGACCATCTCCGGCTATTGCTGCGATTTCGCTTTGCACCCGGTGGACGAAGCCACGGCCGCCCGGGTCAACACCCTCGGCAACGGCATCTACAAGACCAACTCCATCGAATGGTGGCGGGCCGATACCCAAAACAGCTGCGGCATGCGTTTCAATGCCGTGTCCCATGTGGAAATCGTGTGGGACGGCCAGGTCCTGCCCTTCGACACCGGCCATATCACCGAATCCGCCACCACCTTGCGGCGCAATCCCATCCAGGGGCCGGAACATTTCCTGTGCCTGCTCGGCTATGAGGACGAACCCTGCTCCCGGACCTGGATCTGGCGCGGGGTGACGGTGTTCGATCCGACCAAGTTCGGCTTTTTCGTCCAGCGCTGGGACGGCATTCTCGGCGTGCGGGACTATCTGGTGGTCGAGGACGCCTTCTACGAAGGCCGGCCCGCCGACCGGACTGACTGGGGCGAAAGCCGGGGCTACAGCTTCCGCGATCCGCTGGTCATCGACATCGACAGCCTGTCCGAACCGGCCGAAACCGCCGCCGAAAGCGCGGCGTAGTTCGAGGCAAAACACACTTCACGCCCACAAATGGCGTGCCTTCCATAGGAAAAAGGAGACGGACAAGCCCCCCTGTCCGTCTCCTTTTTTTGGGGTGGCCCAGGAGGAACTCAGTCCCTCCTGGACGCCGGAGGCGTCTCCCCCCCCTCTCCCCCTGCTTACCGCTTCGACAAGCCCAATTCCGCGACGATGGCGGCGGCGGCCTTGGCCGTGTAGTCCTCGGGCGAAAGCGCCGCCTTGTCGGCCTCGGTCAGCACGCCCCGGGGCCGGTTGACGTATTTTGGATCGGGCGTGATGCCGTATTCGGGCGGGAAGGTGTTTTCGAAGTACATTTCCTGGAAACCGATGAACTTGAGATGGTGGGCGGTGGCATCCAGGATGGAGACTTCCGAGGGCTCGACCAGGCCGAGCTTGCGGGCGGTCATGAGACCGGCCAGGCATTCGCCGCCCTGGGTGCAGCTGATGTGCCCGTGGCGGTTGGCCGTCAGCATGCCTTCGATGATGGCCTGCTCGGTCACCTGGATGACCTGGAAGCTGCCCGGACCGCCGATCTTTTCGTATTCACCCACGAAATGGGCCACGCGCGGGAACGAGACCGGATTGCCGATCATGGCCGCCTGGGCCACGCTCGGGGTCACG
>JAWRKJ010000296.1:0-24325 GCA_040307025.1 Desulfovibrionaceae bacterium
GCCCGCCCGCCTGCCAGGATACGTGGGAATCGACGACGACAGCCAAGGAGGAAGGGGCATGAACAAGGCGAGACGATGGCCGGCGATCGCGGCGGCGTTCACCCTGCTTTTGGGCACGGCGCTGTTCGCCCTGGCCCAGGATAAAAAAAACGCGCCCCCGGAGGCGGACAAAAACCAGGCGAATTTCCCCCAGGTCAAGGAGTTCCGCATCGAACGGGGCATGAGCAGGCAGGCCCAGGCCTGCATCGAATGCCACAAGGTCGAGACCCCGGGGCTTTTCGCCGACTGGGCGGCCAGCCGCCACGCCGCGGCCAACATCACCTGCATCGACTGCCACCAGGCCCAGGAGTTCGATGCCGACGTCAGCAAGAAGCATTACAAGCAGTACGAGCGCTCGGACAACAAGTGGGGCACGGCCGAATACCGGGTACCCATCGCCGGCGTGGTCACGCCCAAGGACTGTTCGCGCTGCCACCCCGACGAGGTCAAGCAGTACTCTCGCAGCAAGCACGCCAATACCTTGGAAATCATCTGGAAGATCGATCCCTGGCTCAACCAGGGCTTAAACAACGGCATCGAGCGCACCGCCGGCTGCTACGCCTGCCACGGCACGGTGCTCAAGACCAATGACAAGGGCGAGCTCGAAACCGCCACCTGGCCCAATGTCGGGGTCGGCCGGCTCAATCTCGACGGCAGCCTGGGGAGCTGCACGAGCTGCCATACCCGGCACCGTTTCTCGGTCATGGACGCGCGCAAGCCCGAGGCTTGCGGCCAATGCCACCTGGGCCCGGACCATCCGCAAATGGAGATTTTCACCGAATCCAAGCACGGCGACATCTATGCCGCCTTCGGCGAGACCTACAACTGGACCGCCGCGCCCGGGACCTGGACGCCCGGGGTGGATTATCGCGGTCCGACCTGCGCCTCCTGCCACATGTCCGGTTCGGGTTCCGTCCTCGGCAGCCATGACGTGACCGAACGGCTGTCCTGGGAACTGCAGGCGCCGCTGACCGTGCGGCCCCAGGATTTTGCTGCCTTCCCGGCCAAGACCAACTGGGAGGTGGAGCGCAAGAAGATGCAGACCGTGTGCAACCAGTGCCACAGTGCCACCTGGACCGAGGCGCACTATGCCCGCATCGATGCGGTGGTCAAAAACTACAACGAACTGTACTACAAGCCGGCCAAGGCCTTGCTGGACGAACTCTACGCCAAGAAGCTTCTCACGGAAAAGCCGTTTTTCCACACGAAGTTCCAGTGGGACTTCTATGAGCTCTGGCATCACGAGGGACGCCGCGCCCGCATGGGAACGGCCATGATGGCTCCGGATTACGCCTGGTGGCACGGATTCTACGAGTGCAAGAAGCGCCTGTGCGAGCTGGGTGAGCAGGCCCATCACATGCTGTCCACCAACACGCCGGCCTACACCTACGACAACTTTCCAGGCACCGGTGGGGACACCACCCGCCCGCCGGAACTCTTCGGCCCCAAGAAGCCCTGACCGCTCACCACAGCGACCGCAAACGGCCCGGACGCCATGCGCTCCGGGCCGTTGTCATTATTGCGCTGTCACGTGGCGGTTCCGCAAGCCCGTCTGTTCCGGCGACGCGGGCGTGAAACGGGATTCCAAAGGGCAACGCCCTGCTAGCGCCGCCGGAGGCTTCTCTTCGCCCCCGTCCTTGCTCCTATTCCCGCTCGCGTTCTCGCTCCCGCCTCTGTCCTTCGGCATCGGCCGCCTTGAGGGCGTCGCGCACCAGTTCCGGGGAGATCTCCGCGGGTTCGTTGTGGATGGATTCTTTCGGGGCGCAGGCCTTTTCCCCGACCCGCAGCAGGTCGGCATCGCAAACCCCGGCCAGGCCCAGCTCCGCCAAGGTGGTCGGCAGGCCCAGGCTGCGGCACAGGGCGAAGACTTCGTCGATGACGGCCACGGGCTTGTCCGTGAGGAACAGGGAGGCGAGCACGCCGAAGGCCACTTTTTCGCCGTGGCTACGGCCGCGCGCGCCGGGGAGGATGGTCAGGCCGTTGTGGATGGCGTGAGCCGCGCCCAGGCCGCCGCTTTCGAAACCCAGGCCGCTCAGCAACGTATTGGCCTCGATGACGCGTTCCAGGGCCGGCGTGACCACCCCGGCCTCGCAGGCCGTGCGGGCGGCCAGACCCCAGTCGCGCACGGTCTCGTAGCACAGTCTGGCCAGGGCGTAGGCGGTCATGGAACCGGCGTCGCCGGCGATATTGCGCGCCTGGCTGACCCGGCAGGACTCGGCCTCGAACCATGTGGCCAGGGCGTCGCCCATGCCCGCGACCAGGAACCGGGCCGGCGCCTGGGCCATGACCACGGTGTCCACGAGCACCAGATCCGGGTTGCGCGGCAGGATATCCGCCCGGACGAACGCCCCTTCCTCGGTGTAGACCACGCACACCGAACTGCACGGCGCGTCCGTGGAGGCGATGGTCGGGACCACGGCCACCGGGATGCCGGCCTTCACGGCCACGGCCTTGGCCGTATCGAGGGTCTTGCCGCCTCCGAGGGCGGCCACGGTTTCGGCGCCGAACGCCCGGGCCAGATTGAAAAGCCGTTCGATTTCCCGGTCCGTGCACTCCCGACCGAACGTTTCGACCTGAACCGCGCCGGCTTGTCGCAGGCCCGGGAGCAGGGGAGGCAGCAGGTGCGCCAGGGCCTGGGGCGAACAAATGACAAAATGGCGCTGGCCAAGCCGGGCCAGTTCCTGGCCCAGGCGGGAGAGCGCCCCGCGACCTTGCACGTAACGTCCGGGAAAAAGCGTGGTGCGCAGCATGGTTTCTTCCTCTTTGCCAGGGACAACCGCCTGGCGACGGGCCTGCATCCGGTGCGGACCGGCACGGTTCTGTGGGAACCCCCGGCAGCCGGGGGCGGGCCACCCTTGGTACGGTATCGGGCCCCGGCGCGTCGAGAGGGCCGGAGCGGTCGCGCCGTGCCCGGGAAAACAGGCGTCTGTTGCCTTGTCGGAAGAAATGTCTCTTGGAAAAATCCGCATTTCCTGTATGAAAAATCTGCGAAGAGGTGTCGGCGCGGTGTCGTGGTGCCCAGGGACAGGATTGACGCCTACCCGGATTCCAGACAGTGACAACAATTCCGATGTATTGAATTCGTTCAAGCGAGGTCCCCATGAGACCGCTGCCGCGTTGGATGCTCGCAAGCGTCGCCTGCCTGATTTTTGCATTCGTGGTCGCCTATGGCAGCACGCGTGTTTACCAGTCCGTGCTTTTCCAACAGCGGCGCGAGGCCTTGGCCCATACGACCAAGCGCGTGCAAAACGAGCTGCTCGACGCCACCTCGGACAGCCAGGTCATGGGCGCCACCATCCTGCTTGGGCTCATCCAGCCGACCCTCAAGCTGGCCGTGTCCGGGGGCCGGCTTTCGGAGGCGGATCGCAGCGAAATTCACAACGTACTCGAACCGTTGCGCCGCCAGTTCAATGCCGATGGGACCTACCTCATCGACGGCAAGGGCGTTGTGCGCATCCACGATACGGACGGAAATTCTTCGGAGCGACTCAATGTCGCGTTCCGGCCGTACTTCAAGCTGGCCATGGCGGGCATGCCCAATGTCTACGCCGCTGTCGGCAGCCAGAGCAACGAGCGCGGCCTGTATTACGCCGCGCCCGTGCATGACGGCGCCCTGCGTTCCACGCCCGTCATCGGTGTCGTGATGACCAAGCTCCGAGGCGGCTTTTTCGATGTCTTCCTGGCCCGTACCGGGAGCCAGGCCTTGCTGTTGTCGCCCCAGGGCGTGGCCTTTGCCGCGACCCAACAGGACTGGCTTTTCGCCATGACCGCGCCGGTGACCGCCGAGCGGGTGGAGGCCGTGCGCCGGCTGCGCCGGTTCGGCCATGTCTTTGACACCCGTTTCCCCACGGCCTTGCCCTTTACCGCCAAGGAGGAGACCGCGCGTATCGACGGCCACGACTGGAGTCTGGCCGTGGCGAGCCTTGATTGGAGCGATCCGGACGGCGCCTGGACCCTGGTTGTGCTGGAAGATACCGAGCTGTGGTTTCCGGCCTCCCAGCGTCTGCTGATCGGGGGCATTGCCGGTGGGATCGGGTTGCTGCTTGGAATGCTGCTTGTTTTCACCAGCGCGGCCCGGCGCAGACGTGCGCGGGCGGCGGCCCGGTTCCGCACCCTGGGCGTGGCCATGGAGGTGAGTCCCCTGGCCGTGCTCATCACCGACGCCCAGACCGTCATCCAATGGGTGAACCCCCGGTTCGAGCGCGTCACCCAATACAGCCTGGCCGAGGTCCGGGGGCGCAAGCCCGGTATTCTGGCCAGCGGCCGCACCCCGCCGGAAACCTATCGCGAGATGTGGAAGGCCCTGGGCGCCGGCCAGCCCTGGACCGGCGAGTTTGTCAACCGCCGCAAGGACGGGGGGATCTCTTACACCCGGGCTTCGATCTCGCCGGTCACCGACGCCGGGGGAAAACTGTTGGGCTATGTGGGCTTGCAGGAAGACATCAGTGAATACAAGCGGCTGCTCGACAGACTCGAAGCCCAGTTGCGCCTGGACGAGGGGCTCAGGGGTTTTGCCGCCGCGCTCAAAAACGAATTTTCCCCCGAGCGCCTGGCCCGCATCGGCCTGGACAATCTGGTGCGGTTCCTGGCGCTTCCCTACGGCGCGGTCCATGTCCGGCGCGGCGGGGTCACGGAGGTCCTGGCCCGGTTTGGTGGCCAGTGGGAGGCGAAGGACCGGCCGCCGTCCAATCAGGGCCTGGTGGGGGAGGTTATGGCCTCGGGCAAGTCCTTTGCCCTGCGCGATCTGCCCGAGGCCGCCGTTGTCGCCCTGGCCGGGGGGGCGGCGCCCCTGACCGAGATCCGGGTGCTGCCCCTGGGCGACGGCCATGCGGCGGTGGGCGCCCTGGAGATAGGCCTGCTGCGCGATCTGACCGAGGATGCGGGGCACTACCTGGACAAGGCCTGCGCCGAACTGGCCCTGGCCCTCAAGCTCGCCCTGGACATCGACGAGCGCCTCCAGGCCGAGCAGGCCCTGGCCGACCAGCTCGCCTTCCAGCGGGTGCTGCTCGATACCATCCCCAATCCCGTGTTCTACAAGGGCGCGGACACGCGCTTTCTCGGCTTCAACCGCGCCTACGAGCAGACCTTTGCCGTGCGCCGGGAGGATCTCGTGGGCAAGCGGGTGCTCGATCTCGCCTACCTGCCCGAGGCGGACCGTATCGCCTACCAGCGCGAGGACGAGGATACCATCGCCACGGCCGGCACGGTGCGCAAGGAAATGCGTATGCCCTTCGCCGACGGCCGGATGCACGAGACCCTGTATTATGTGTCCGGCTTTCGCCGTTCGGACGGCAGCCCCGGCGGCCTGGTCGGCACGTTCGTCGACATCAGCGAGCAAAAGGCCACGGAACGGGCCCTGGCCACGGCCAAGGAGGCGGCTGTGGAAGCCACGCTGCTCAAATCCGACTTCCTGGCCAACATGAGCCACGAGATCCGCACGCCCATGAACGCCATTGTCGGCATGGCCCACTTGGCGCTCAAAACCGAGCTCACGCCGCGCCAGCGCGACTACATGCACAAGATCCGTCAGTCGAGCCAGCTTTTGCTCGGCATCATCAACGACATCCTCGATTTTTCGAAAATCGAGGCCGGCAAGCTCACCATCGAGCACACGGATTTCGAGCTGTCCGGGGTGCTTGAAACCGTGGCCACCCTCATCCGGGAAAAGGCCGGGGCCAAGGGGTTGGAACTCTTGTTCGACGTGGCCCCCGAGGTGCCGCAAAACCTGGTCGGCGATCCCCTGCGCCTGGGCCAGATCCTCATCAACTACGCCAACAATGCGGTCAAATTCACCGAGGCCGGCGAGATCGCCATCCGGGTGCGCCTGGAGGCCGAGGAGCGCGAGTCCGCCAGCCTGCGTTTCGAGGTCCAGGACACGGGCATCGGCCTGACCCAGGAACAGATCGGCCGGCTGTTCCAGAGTTTTTCCCAGGCCGACACGTCCACCACCCGCAAGTACGGCGGCACCGGCCTGGGCCTGGCCATTTCCGCGCGCCTGGCCGAACTCATGGATGGCCGGGTCGGGGTGGACTCGACGCCGGGCCAGGGTTCGACTTTCTGGTTCACGGTCCGGCTCGACAAAAGCCGCAAACATCGTCGCCGGCTCGTGCCCGAACCGGATTTGCGCGGCCGTCGCATTCTGGTGGTCGACGACAACGACAACGCCCGCACGGTCATGGCCGAGATGCTGACCGCCATGAGTTTTTTGGTGGAGACGGTCCCCTCGGGTCCGGCCGCCCTGACCGCCCTGCGTACCCGGCAGGCGGCCGGGCAGCCCTACGAAATCGTCTTCCTCGACTGGCAGATGCCGGATATGGACGGGCTTGAGACCGCTGCGGCCATCCGCCAGCAGGCCCTGTCGCCCCAGCCCCATCTGGTCATGGTCACGGCTTTCGGTCGCGAGGAAGTGCTGCGCGGGGCCGAGGAGGCGGGCATGGAAGGCGTGTTGCTCAAACCCGTCACCCCCTCTCTGCTGTTCGACACGGTGATGCGGGCCTTGGGCGGTTTTCAGGAGGAGATCGAGCCTGCCGCGGCGGGCCAGGAGCCCCGGGTCGGGGAGCTGCCGGCCGTGGCCGGCCATGTCTTGATCGTGGAAGACAACGAGATCAACCAGCAGGTGGCGGTCGAACTGCTCGAAACCGCGGGCTACACCACCGAAGTCGCGAACAATGGCGAGGAGGCCGTGGCCCTGGTCCAGCGAAACGCCTACGATCTTGTGCTCATGGACATGCAGATGCCGGTCATGGACGGGCTGGCTGCCACCATCGCCATCCGCAAGCTGCCCGGCCTGGAAAGGTTGCCCATCGTGGCCATGACCGCCAATGCCATGCGCCAGGACCGCGACAAATGCATGGCCGTGGGCATGAACGCCTTTGTCACCAAGCCCATCGACCCCGAGGCGCTGCTTGAAACCCTGGCCGTCTGGATCGCGCCCGGCGATCGGGAGGCCGTGATGCGGCCGCAAACCGGGGACGCGACACTGCCGGACATCGCCGGGGTGGATGTGGCGTCGGGGCTGGCCCGGGTGGGCGGCAATGCCGTTTTGTACCGCAAGCTGCTCGGCAAGATGGCCCGGGAGTTCCCGGGCATTCCCGGCCAGATCCGGGCCGCCCTGGCCGAAAAAACGCCCCGGGAGGCCGAAATCGCGGCCCATTCGGTCAAGGGCGCGGCCGGCAACGTGGGCGCGACCGGCCTCGAACAGGCGGCCGCCGCCCTGGAAGCGGCTTTGCGCCGGGACGATGCCGCCGCCACTGCGACCGCGTTGCCGGCCTTCGAGGCGGCCGTGGCGGACTTTACCCAGGCCCTGGGCGTCCTTTCCGGAGACGTGCCGGTTGGGCCGAACGTGCCGGCGCCGGACGCTCCCGATGCGGTCGCGTCGCAATCCGCGCCGGCCGGGGAGCAACCTCCCGCGGCTTGTCCGCCGGAATTCGAAGCGGCCCTGCGCGTGTTGCAGTCGCATCTGGAGGCGCGCAAGCCCAAGCCGTGCGCCAAGGCGCTGGCGGCGCTGCAAGCCATGCCCTGTCCCGTTCCGGTACGCGAGCGGATCGAGGCCCTCGCGACCCTGGTCGGACGGTACAAGTTCCCTCAAGCCCTGGAAGCCGCCACCGCCCTGCTCGCGGCGGCACGCGAGGAACACGCGTGAAGTCCCTGGACACCTGCCTGGTGCTCATTGTCGACGATACCGAAACCAACATCGATATCCTGCTCGCGACCCTGGGCGAGGACTATGAAGTGGCCGTGGCCATGGACGGTGCGTCCGCCCTGGAAACTGCGACCGCCCAGCGGCCAGACCTCGTCCTGCTCGACATCATGATGCCGGGCATGGACGGCTACGAGGTCTGCCGGCGGCTCAAGGCCGATCCGGTCATGGCCGACACGCCGGTGATTTTCCTCACGGCCATGACGGATGTGGCCGACAAGGCCCGGGGGTTCGCGGTCGGGGCTGTGGACTATGTGACCAAACCCTTCGAACCCTTGGAAATCGAGGCTCGGGTGCGTACCCATCTTTCCCTCCGTCTGGCCCGGCAGGCCCTCGCCCGCCAAAACGAAATTCTGGAACGCAAGGTGGAGGAACGTACCCGGGAGCTGGCCCTGACCCAGGAAACCATCATCGAGGCCATGGCCTGCCTGGCCGAATACCGCGATCCGGAAACCGGCGGCCACATCAAGCGCACGAAGAATTATGTGCGTCTTCTGGCCCGGCATCTGCGCGAGCATCCCAGGTACCGGGACGCGCTCACCGAGGAATTCCTTGATTTACTGTATAAGTCGGCGCCACTGCACGACATCGGCAAGGTTGGGGTGCGCGACGACATCCTGCTCAAGCCCGGCCGGCTGACCGAAGAAGAATTCGCGCAGATGCGCCACCATACCCTGTACGGCCGGGACGCCATCCAGGCGGCTTCGCGCAAACTGGGCGACAATTCGTTTTTGCATTTGGCCAGGGAAATCGCCTATACCCACCAGGAACGGTGGGACGGTTCGGGCTATCCCCAGGGGCTGGCCGGGGAGGATATTCCGATTTCCGGGCGGCTGATGGCCATTGCCGATGTCTACGACGCGCTGATCAGCCGCCGGGTCTACAAGCAACCTTTTCCCCACGCCCAGGCGGTGGAAATGATCCTCGCGGGCCGGGGCAGCCAGTTCGATCCCGACATGGTGGACGCCTTTTGGGAGCTTCGGGAGCAATTCCGCCAAATAGCCTTGGCTTTTGCCGACCACGACGAAGAGCGGCAGGCCTTGGAGCACCCCTATGTGGGATGACTGGACCGAGGTGGTGATGGAAATGGTTCGCAGTGCTAGGCAGACGGTCCTCATCGTGGATGACGTGGAGACGGATATCGACACGCTGGTCGAGACCCTGGGCGACGATTATGAAATCGCCGTGGCCATGGACGGACCGTCGGCCCTGGACATCCTGCGCGCCCAACCTCCGGATCTCATCCTGCTCGACATCCTCATGCCCGGCATGGACGGCTACGAGGTTTGCCGCCGGATCAAGGCCGACCGGGCCACGGCCCCCATCCCGATCATCTTCCTGACCGCCCTGACCGAAATCCAGGACAAGGTCACGGGATTTACCCTCGGCGCCGTGGACTACATCACCAAGCCCTTCGACATCCTGGAGGTCAAGGCCCGGGTGGCCACGCATCTGGCCCTCAAGGCGGCAATGGAGCGGCTGGAACAGCAGAACCGGGAGCTGGCCGCGGTGGCCAGACTGCGCGAGGACGTGGAGCACATCACCCACCACGACCTCAAGGGCCCGCTTGGCGCCATCATCTCCCTGCCCCAGTTGATCCTGGCCGAGGACAACCTGAGCCCCGATCAGCGCGAATATCTGGATATTATTGAGCAGTCAGGCTACAAGATGCTCAATATCATCAATCTTTCCTTGGGGATGCTCAAGATGGAGCAGGGCGTTTACGCCCTGTCGGCCACGCTTGTGGAGCTGGTGCGGGTGATCCGCAAGGTGGGGGAGGAGCTCGGTGCCCTGCGGCAGGCTCGCAACGTGGGCTTGGCGCTCGTCTGCGACGGCGAGCCGGCCGGTCCCACAACTACCTTTTCGATCATCGGCGAGGAGCTGTTGTGCTATTCCATGCTTTCCAATCTGCTCAAAAACGCCATCGAGCATTCCCCGCCAGGTGGTACGGTGACGATCACCCTGGGCGATGACCGGAGCGGGCGTTGCGAGTTGCGTATGCGCAACCTGGGCGAGACGCCGCCGGAGTTTCGGGAGCGATTTTTCGACAAGTACGCCACCCAGGGCAAGACCGGAGGTACCGGTCTTGGCACGTATTCGGCCCGCCTTATGGCCCGGACCATGGGCGGGGAGCTGACCCTGGACGCCTCGGTGCCCGGGGAGACGACCCTCGTGCTCAGTCTGCCGCGTCCGGCGGCCTAGCGAGAGGCGCGCGGCAGAAGCGGCGCATGGGGGAGCTTCGCGAAGGCTCGCGGCGCTATTCGGGCAGGGAGAAGCGCCAGGCACAGGCGCAGTCGGCCTGGGTGATCTCGGGCGGGCAGCTCACGCAGGTGACCGTGAGGGCCGGATCGACGCCGGCGGCAAAGGCCGTGTATTCCACCGTGCCTCCGGACTGGCAGGGGTAGGGCGGCAGGCCCTGGCGGGTCCGGGAGGACTGCACCCGGCAATCCAGGATGCGAAAGACCACGGAGTGCGGGGTCTCGTCCACGAAGTCCCAGGAATTGATGTGTCCGACCAGCCGGGCGCCCAGGGCGGCCTTGAGGGCCGGGATGCCCCCGGCCTCGGGCAGGCCGAGCAGGGCCTTGGCCCGGGCGGCCTCGTAAAGAGCCAGCCGCGACCAGCAACTGTCGTTGACCCGCTTGGCGTCGTGCATGCCCCGGGCGTCTTCCACGGTGCGAAACCAGACGCCGTCCGCGGCCAGCCAGGACACGGACAATGCCGTCAACAGGGCCTCGGTCCGCTCGGGGGAAAGCCCGGCCAGTTGCTCGGCCAGGGTGGTGTCGAGACCCAGGGCCCTCTCCACCCGCTTGGTGAGCAGGGGGATGAAGGCGTCCCCGGCCTTGGACTCCATGGCCACGGCCGCTTCGGGGCCGAACTGGTGGGCGGCTTCGGCCAGCCACAGGCCGTAGTGCACGGCGATTTGGCGCACGGCCTCGACCACCTGGCGCACGCCCAGGGGCTTGTCGGGAGCGTTTTCCATCAGGCCGTGGTCCCCATGGCGAGCAGCAGCAGGTAGGCGATCGTGGCGATCAGGACGAACAACACGGCGCCGCGCAGGAAGGAGCGCCGTTTGTCGTGCAGAAAGGCGACCATGGCTTGCCGTTCGTCGTCCCGGTCGCGCATATGCGGGAGCTTGTCGATGTAGTGGTCCATGAAGGCGCCCTCGCCAAGCAGCACGAGATAGAGGCGCGGCCGGAAATAGACCCGGCAGTAGAGTGCCATCACAACAAAATAGCAGGCGAACGAGACGAGCGCGTAACGCAGGCTGAGCATCCGGTCCTTCCTTGTCGGTGTGGGCGTCGCAAAAAACGTCGTAGCCGCCGACCATCCCACACTTCGGGGGTGAACTCAAGACCGGTCTTGCCCGTGAACGGGCGGCCGTGTAGCCTCGACGTCCGTTGCACTGGCGGGTGGGGGGGGAAGCCTCCGGCGGCCAAAGGGCGTTGTCCTTTGGAATCCCCTCCCGTGTTGCAAACCCTCTTTTTCGGAGAGCGTCATGAGCTTGCGCGATACGATCAGCCTTTTTTGCGCCACCCTGGGGCCCATCGGCCGCATGCCCCATGCCCCGGGCACCTGGGGGTCGGCCGTGGCCGCGTTGGCCGCGCCGGCGGTGTTTCTGCCCCTGCCCGGAGGGTGGCGGGTGCTTGTCCTGGCGCTTCTCTTCATAGGCGGCGGGCTGGTTGCCACCCGGGCCGAGCAACTCCTGGGCGCCAAGGACCCGGGCCAGGTGGTCATCGACGAGGTGCTCGGCCAATGGATCGTGTTCGCGCCCCTGGCCGCGCCGGATGCCTTCGAACTGGGGCTCGGATTTGCCCTGTTTCGCCTGTTCGACATCACCAAGCCGCCGCCGGTGCGGGCTTCGGAGCGGTGGTTGCCGGACGGCTACGGGGTCATGATCGACGATGTGCTGGCCGGCCTGTACGGCTGCCTGGTGCTGGGCGTGATCCATTGGCTGCGTTCGTAAGCCCGGGCGGGGGGTTGCGCCAAAGCGCATTTCCCCTTGCCACAAAACCGCCAAACGGGCTATGGGGGAGGCAATGTCGGGGAAGGCCCCTGGCAGAGCTGGCGTCACCGTAACGGAGGATAGCCACCGTTAATTTCTCTTCCCATAACCGGGCGATAGAGCGCCCCCATCGATTCGCCTGTGCGCGCGCATGACCCGAAATTCCGGGTACGGCCGGTTTCCGGCAAGAGCGCGACCCCGGCGAATCTTTTTTGGGGGACCGCCGGAGGCTTCTCCTTCCCCGACATCGGCGTCAATCCCCCCCAAAAAGACCGCGACGTCCGATCCGGGCGGGAACGGGGGGAAGGCCCGGGGACGTCGCGGCGGTTTCGGAGAGGAGCATCAGTCCCGGGTCCAGTAGAGGACCTGGTGGTTGGCTTCGAGGGCGGCGCGCAGTTCGCGTTCGCGGGTTTCGGGCAGGCCCTGGATGCGGATGGACACTTCCCGCTGGCCGGGCTGGACCCGGTCGTAGGACGAGAGAATGCTGATGATGCGGGCCTCGTGGCCGCGCAGGGCGTCGAGCACGGGCTTGAGGCCGCCTTCGTTGGTGGGCAGGCGCAGCCCGATCTGGATGCCGTCCTGATCGATGCCGGTGATGGACACGAACAGCCGGAAGATGTCGGTGTCGGTGATGATGCCGACCACCTTGCCGGCCGCGTCCACCACGGGCAGGCTGCCGAACTTGCGGTCGCGCATGATCAGCGCCGCCCGCTCCACCGTATCCCCGAGCCGGATGGCCACGGGATCGCGCGTCATGATGGTCTTGATTTTGAGTTCCGAGAGCAGATAGGTCATCTCGTAGACGTCGAGCGTCGTGGCCGCGGACGGTGAGGCGGCCTTAAGATCGCGCTCGGACACGATGCCGGTGAGCCGGCCTTCCTTGTCCACCACGGGTAAGCGGCGGATCTTTTTTTCGCGCATGATCCGGCCGGCCTTGATCATGGAAACGTCCTCGGTCACCGTGGCCACGTTTCGCGACATCCAATCCTCGACAAGCATGATGCGGACTCCTTGCTAGATGCCCAGATAGGCGGACTTGACGTGGGGGTTTTCGAGCAGGTCGGCGGCCTGGCCGGCCAGGGCCACCCGGCCGTGTTCCAGGACGTAGCCCCGGTCGGACAGCTGCAGGGAATGGTTGACGTCCTGCTCCACGAGCAACACCGTGGTGCCGGTGTCGGCGATCTTGCGCAGCGTGTCGAAGATGGATTTGATCAGGATCGGCGCGAGGCCAAGGGACGGCTCGTCGAGCATGAGCAGCCCGGGCCTGGCCATGAGTCCCCGGCCTATGGCCACCATCTGCTGTTCGCCGCCGGAGAGCGTCATGGCCGTCTGCTCCTGGCGTTCGAGGAGTCGGGGCAACAGTTCGTAGACCTGGCTCAGGGTTTTTTCCCGTTCCTTGTAGGCCCGGGCGTTGAAGGCGCCGACCAGCAGGTTTTCGGCCACGGTCATGAGCGAAAAAAGCCGCCGGCCCTCGGGCACGTGCACGATGCCGCGTTCGACGATTTTTTCCGGGGGCAGGGTGGAAATGCTCTCCCCCCGGAAGCGGATGACCCCGGCGCGCGGCGTGAGCAGGCCGGAGATGGCCTTGAGCAGGGTGGACTTGCCGGCGCCGTTGCCGCCGATGATGCTCACGACCTCGCCTTCCTCCACGGTCAGGGACAGGTCGGAGATGACCTGGACGTCACCGTAGGCGACATCGATGTGCTCCACGCTAAGCAGCGCCATATTCACCCCCGAGATAGGCCTTGATGACGTTTTCGTCCCGGGTGACTTCCTCGGGCGCGCCCTGGGCGATTTTCTGGCCGAAGTGGATGACCACCACCCGGTCGGACAGGGCCATGACCGCGCGCATGATGTGCTCGATGACGAACACCGTGACGCCCCGGTCGCGCAGGCCCTGGATGATGGCGATCATGTCGTCGACCTCGGTGGGGCGCAGGCCGGCCATGACCTCGTCGAGCAGCAGCAGTTGCGGATCGGTGGCCAGGGCCCTGGCGATCTCCAGGCGTTTGCGGTCGGCGATGGTGAGATTGCCGGCCGTCCGGTCGCGCAGGTGGTCCAGGGCCAGGGTGGCCAGGACCTCCTCGGCCTTGCGCCGGGCTTTTTCGGTGGAGTTGGTGCGCAGGTAGGCCCCGACCATGACATTATAGAGCACGGTCTTGCTGGCAAAGGGTTTGACGATCTGGAAGGTGCGGGCAATACCCATACGACAGCGGTCCCAGGGCTTTTCCCTGTGGACCGGGCGGCCGTTGAAGCGGATCTCGCCCTCGGACGGGGCATAGACTCCGGCCACCATGTTGAACACCGTGGATTTGCCGGCGCCGTTGGGGCCGATCAGGGCCAGGATTTCCCCCCCGGCGATGGTCAGATCCAGGGCGCTCACGGCGGTCAGGCCGCCGAAGTGCTTGCTGAGGTTGCTGATCTCTAAGATGTTGCTCATTTTGCGCCTCCCTGGCCGGTGAGTCTGTCCGCCAGCCGATTGTACAAGGCGGCCAGCGGCGCGGTGAGTCCCTGGGGCTTGTAGAGCATGACCAGGATGAGGATCAGGCCGAAGATGACCAGATGCAGGCCGGGCAGCATGTCGCTCAAATAAATACGGGTGAATTCGTTGAGCGGTCGCAGGACCAGGGCGCCGATAACCGGGCCGGCAATGGTGCCGCGGCCGCCGATGAGCGCGATGAACGCGATCTCGAAGGACAGGTCCAGGCCCATGAGCCCCTTGGGATAGAAGTAGAGCATGAGCTGGGCGTAGAACGTGCCTGCCAGGGCGGTGAGAAAGCAGGACAGGGCCATGGCGAACAGCTTGGAGTTGGCCACGTTGACGCCAAGGGCCGCGGCCGCGTCGGGTTCCTCGCCGCCGGCGGCCAGGTAATAGCCGATTTTCGAGCGGGAGATGCACCAGGTGAGGGCCAGCACCAGGATGAGCATGACCAGGATGATGTAGTAGTAGGGGAGCTTGGACATGAACTGGTAATGCCAGAACGAGGGCTCCTTGAGGGGGATGAGCAGGCCGCGCGGGCCGTTTATGCGCAACGGCCCCAAAGTGTCGATGTTTTCCACCATGACCCGGATGCCCTCGGCGAAGGCGATGGTGCACAGGCAAAAATACGCCCCGCGCAACCGGAACGTGGGCAGGCCCATGATGACGCCGACCAGGGCGGCCACGAGCCCGCCGACCAGCATGCCGATCCAGGGCGAGATGCCGTACTGGAGGGTCAGGATGGTGGAGGTGTAGGCGCCGATGCCGACGAACACGGAATGCCCGAGGGGCAGCACGCCGGCAAATCCGCCGACCAGATTCCAGGAGGTGGTCAGGTAGGCGTAGAAAAAGAGCAGGATGAGGATTTGCAGATAGGTGGGGGACGTCACCACCAGGGGCAGGGCGAAGACGATCAGCCCCACCAGACCAAGCAACGTGTGATCGAGTTGTTTTCGGCTCACGGCGCGCCTCCTACCAGTCCTGTTTGTGGCCGAAAAAGCCCGAAGGCTTGACGAACAGGATCACCAAAAAAATGGCGTAGATGATGGCCTCGGTCCAGGTGGAGGCCATGAACTGCGAAAAGACCGATTCGACCAGGCCGATGACCAGCCCGCCGAGCAAGGCCCCGGGAATGCTCCCCAGGCCCCCGAGCACCACGATGATAAACGCCCGGATGTCGAAGACCACGCCCACGGTGGGGTAGACGTAGTAGAAGGGGATGAGCACGCAGCCGGCGATGCCGGCAATGGCCGTGCCGAGGCCAAAGGCGATGTTGTAGACCTTGTACTGGTCGATGCCCATGAGGTTGGCCGCCTCGCGGTCGAGGCTGGTGGCCCGAAGCGCCATGCCGGTCTTGGTCTTGCGCATGAAAAGGGCCAACCCCACGGCGGTCAGGACCGCGACCACGAAACCGGAAAATTTCGGGATCGAGACGATGTACTGGCCCAGGGCGAAGGATTTGTTGGAAATGGCCGTGCGCACGGTGCGGTACTCCGCGCCGAAGCACATGAGCGCCAGGTTGTCGAGCATGTACCACACGCCGGTGGTGACGATGATGACCGTGGACGGTTCGCGCACATGGCGTTCGGCCCGAAACACGGGTTTGATGACCACGTCCTGGAGGAAGTAGCCGAAGACGAACAGGATGGGGGGGATGATGACGAGTGCCAGGTACGGGTGGATGCCCGTGAGTCGTATCAGCCAGTAGCCGCTGAACATGCCGACCATGAGAAGCGAGCCGTGGGCGAAGTTGACCACCTTCATGACCCCGAAGATCAGGGTCAGGCCGAGGGCGGTCAGTCCGTACATGCTGCCCATCATGATGCCGTTGAGTGTCGCCTGAATCACCGCGGTCATGAGGCCTTACTCCGGACGTTTGGCCCCGGACCGCGCGCGGGCGGCCCGGAGCGTTGCGGACAGGGGTTATTTGTTGGCCGGGAAGACGGGCGTGTAGCCGGCGCGCCGGGCGGACTTGGGCCACACGGTCACGCGCTGGGGCTTGCCGTCCACCTTGGCCACCTGGACGATGACGATGCCGGCGTTTTCGTTCTGGCCGGTGGCGTCGAACTTGACGCCGTCGTAGGAGACGATCATGGCCGGGCCGGTGATCAGGTTGGTGGTGGCCAGGGCCTCGCGGAGCTTGGCCGGATCGGTGGAGGCCGCCCGCTCCAGGGCGTCGGCGATCACGTAGACGGAGGCGTAGGCGTCCACGGACTCGCCGGTGAGGTCGTAGCCGTACTTCTTCTTGAACTTGGCGTTGGTTTCCTTGGCGCCGGGCTTGTTGACGTCGGTGTTCCACTCGACCTCGTCGAAAATGCCCACGGCATTGTCACCGGTATTTTCCAGGAACTTGGGATCGGCATGGCCGCCGCCGCTGGCCAGCACGACCTTGGGTTTGACCTGCATTTCGGTCATGGTGTTGGTGAGCAGGATGGCGTCGGCGGCGTTGGAGACCAGCAGGACGATGTCGGGATTGGCCGACTTGAGCTTGGTCACGACCGGGGTGAGGTCCGTGGCCGTGCTCGGATAGGGCTCGTCCAGGACTACCTGATAGCCTTCCTTTTGGGCCAGTTCGCGCCACTTCTCGGCAAAGCCGGTGCCCCAGTCGCCGTTTTCGAACACGAAGGCGATGGTCTTGAGCTTGACGCCGGTTTCGGCCTGCATGTCCTTGAGGAAGCGGAACTGGTCGCGCACCCACCAGGAATCCTTGGCGGCCACGCGGAAGATGTTCTTGAACCCGCGTTCGGTGATGGTGTCGCGCACGGCCACGGGCACCACGAAGGGAATGCCGTAGCGCTCGGCCACCTGGGTGGCCGGGTAGGTGACGGCCGAGTTCCAGCAGCCGGTGACCAGGTTGACCTTTTCGGTGTTGATGAGGCGCTCGGTCTCGGTGACGCCGACGGTGGGGTCGGACTTGCTGTCGGCGTAGATCATTTCGAGCTTGGCCCCGCCCAGGGATTTGATGCCGCCGGCGGCGTTGATCTCCTCCACGGCCATTTCCCGGGCCTGCTTGCCCTGGACGCCGACCGAGGCCGAGGGCCCGGACAGGGGCTCGACATTGCCAATTTTGATGATTTTGTCAGCGGCCCCGGCCGGAGCCGCCAGCAGCGCGGCCAGGAGCACGGCGCCCAGACAACCGGCCAGAAACGATCCCCCATTCCCTGTTTTCATGCGACTTCCCCTTGTTACGGTTGATCGGGTGCGGGCCTTGCCTATTTGCCGAGGCTTTTTACCACCTCGCGAATGCCTTCTTCGAGGATGTCGAGGCCGCGGTCGAGCTGGTCGCGGGTGATGACGAGCGGCATGAGCACGCGGATGCAGTTGCCGAAGTTGCCGCAGGAGAGCACCAGCAACCCATGGTCCTGGCAGTACTTGGCAATGCCCTTGGCCGCCTCGGGCAGGGGCGCCTTGGTGGCGCGGTCGGCGACGAATTCCAGGGCGCGCATGGCGCCGAGGCCGCGCTCGTCGCCCACGATCTCGTAGGTCTTCTTGAAGGCGGCGAACCGGCGCTTGATGGCCGCGCCCAGGCGTTCGGCCTTGGCGAGCAAGTTGTCCTGCTCGAAGATGTCCATGACGGCGAGGCCCGCCCGGCAGGCCAGCGGGTTGCCGCCGTAGGTGCCGCCGATGCCGCCGGGATGGACCGAATCCATGATGTCGGCCCGGCCGATGACCCCGGCCAGGGGCAGACCGCCGCCCATGCTCTTGGCCACGCTCATGAGGTCCGGCAGCACGCCGAAATGTTGCATGGCAAAGAGTTTGGCGGTGCGGCCGAAACCGGACTGGATCTCGTCGGCCACGAACACGATGCCGAACTCGTCGCAGAGGGCGCGCAGCTTAATGAAAAATTCCGCCGGCGGGACCACGAAGCCGCCTTCGCCCTGGACCGGCTCGGCCACGATGCAGGCGACCTGTTCCGGGGCGGCCGAGCCGATGAAGAATTCGCGCAGTTTGTCGGCGCAGGCCGCGCCGCACTTGGGATAGGTGAGCCCGAGCGGGCAGCGGTAGCAGTAGGCGTAGTAGGGGTACTGGTAGACCTCGGCGGCCATGGGGCCGAACCGGAACTTGTAGGGTTTGACTTTGCTGGTCATGGACATGGTCAAAAGCGTGCGGCCGTGGAAGGCGTTTTTCATGGCGATGACGCCCTGGCGGCCGGTGTGGCAGCGGGCGATCTTCACGGCGTTTTCGACCGCTTCGGAGCCGCTGTTGACGAAAAGGGCCTTTTTGGGCGCGTCGCCGGGCGCGGCCTCGCACAGACGCTTGGCCAGCAGGACGTAGGGTTCGTACAGGGTGACCATGGAGCAGGTGTGGAGGTAGCGTCCGGCCTGGTCCTTGATGGCGGCGACGACCTTGGGGTGACAGTGGCCCACGTTGAGCACGCCGATGCCGCCGACGAAATCGATGAACTCCCGGCCGGTGACGTCGCGGATGATGGCGCCCTTGGCCGATTCGACGAAGAAGGGGGTGGCGGTGGGATGGCCTTTGGGGACATAGCGGTCGCGCAGGGCAGCGAGTTCTTGCGCTTTGTCGGTGGTGTTCACGGACATACCTCGAGGTTGTCGTTGGGGGGGGCGGGAGTGCCATGTACCATAATGCAAATCGGTGATTCGCGTCTTGCAGCAAAAAATACGCCACAAAAATAAAATAAATAATTTTAGTACATTAATTGAAAACAATTGTCCAAAGAAAGGGGGTCTGAGTTGTAAATGAATCAACAATTTTAGCAATATTCAATAAAATCAGAATAATTATTCTGATTCATTAACAAATCATACGGAAGGTTCACGGAAATCGGAAAACCCTCTGGTGGACAATCCGAGCGGCAGACCGGAGGAGATGCCAGAAGCGACGGCGCATTGCGCTGATTTGTCCGTTTTAAGCGGAAAAAGCGCCTATCGGCCAACGGGCCGTCACTGCTTACAAAGATGGAAATTGAAAGATTGATTCAATACTGAATCAATTGCGACGGAGGCCGTACCGCTTGAGCTTGCGCACCACCGTGGCTTGGCTCACCCCGAGATAGGCCGCCATCTCCCGGGTCGTACGGCAGGCGGTCATGGCCTCGCGCAGCCGGCGCAGGTTGGCCTGGTCCGTGGTCTCGGACAGGGGGCGCGGTCCGGGCGCGGCCGAGGACACGGGCGCGTCGCCGGCCAGGGCCTCGGCCAGGGCCTCGGTCAGGTCGTCGTCGTCGCTCATGACAAAGGCCTTTTGGATCAGGCTTACGAGTTCGCGCACATTGCCCGGGAAGTCGTGCTCTTCGAGCAGCCGCATGGCCCGGGGCGACAGGCGCTTGGTCTTGCCGTGGCGCTGGTTCTGCTGGGCCAGGTAGAATTCGGCCAGGCCGAAGATGTCCTCGCGCCGCTCGCGCAGGGGGGCGATGCGCACGATGAAGGTGTTGAGCCGGTAGTAGAGGTCCTTGCGAAACAGCCGCCGCTCCACCAGGTTCTCCAGATCGCAGTTGGTGGCCGCGGCCACCCGGCATTCCACGGTGTGGGCCTCGGCCCCGCCCAGCCGGCGCAGGCCGTAGTCGTCAAGGTACTTGAGCAGCTTGGCCTGGATCGTCAGGGGGATGTCCCCGACCTCGTCCAGGAACAGGGTGCCGCCCTGGGCCAGCTCGATGAGCCCGGCCTTGCCGTTTTCCCGGGCCCCGGTGAAGGCCCCGCGCTCGTAGCCGAACAGCTCGGCCTCGAAGAGGTTCTCCGGCACGGCCGGACAGTTGATCTGGATAAAGGGCTTGTGGGAGCGCGGGCTTACCTGGTGCAGGAACTTGGCGAGCAGCCCCTTGCCCGTGCCGGATTCGCCCAGAAGCAGCACCCGGGACGCGTCCATCTGGGCGAGTTTCAAAAGCGAGCGCAAGGTGCGCTGCATCTGCGGGCTCTGGGCCACGATATCCTTTTGGGACAGTTCGAGCAGGGACAGTTCGGCCAGTTCGCTGCGGTAGCGTTCCTCGACCTTGCGGGCGTTTTGCAGGCCCTGGCGCAGGTTGGTGAGCTCTGTCACGTCGCGTTCGTTGACCACCACCAGTTCGATCCGGCCGTTGGCCCCGCGCACGGGCGTGGCCGTGACCAGGAGCTGCTTGCCGGTCTTGGTGATGTGCTGGATGAGGCTGGCTTGGCGCTTGGTTTCCAAGACTTCCAGGGTGGCCGAGCGGTCCACGATGCCCTGGCTGACGATGCAGCGCACGTCCTTGCCGAGGTAGTCGCCGGCCTGCATGGAATTGAGCCGCTCCGAGGCGGCGTTGATGTCGAGGATGATGCCGGCGCCGTCGCAGATCCAGATGCCGTCGGACACGGAATCGAGGATGGAGCGGAGCTGGTCGTCCACGAAGGGCCGCAGCATGCCCCCGGGCGCGGCGCCCTGGATGGAGGCCCCGACCGTCCGGCCGTCATGCAGGATGGGCACGATGGCCAGACGGTGGGCATGGCCTTGGATTTTGAGTCGGGCCCCGTCGGGTAGGCCGGTTTCGAGACAGCGGCTCACACACTGCCACAGTTCCGGAGTGACCAGGGGCAAGGCCGCGCCAGGACTGGCGATCTGCTCGCCGAGCAGGGCTTTGGCCGCGGGATTGGCCACGGCCACCCGGCCGTCGGCGTCCACGGCCAGCAACGGTCCGGCCAGGGACCGCACGATATCGACTTCGGTGAAAGGGGCTGCCACGCGCTCGGCTCCGTCGGCTGGAGACAAAAAAACGAAAAAAAGCCTTCGGTCCGGCAAAGTGGCATGAAAACGCGGCCGGGGGCAACCGGAAAAGCCCGCTTTGGTCTGTCTTGGGCCCGAAAACGGCTGTCGGTTGTTTTGGGGCGACCCTTGCCGCATGGCCGCATCCGGGCTTATAGGCCTGAACCCAAGAAGGGGCGCCGGACTGTGTCGGTGCCGGCGAACCGGGAGAGCCACACGCAACCAGAAGGGGGAAACCATGCTGGAGCTATCGAACACGCAACTTTTTCGGGAAGCCTGCCTCGTTGACGGGCACTGGACCCAGGCGGCCGGCGGCGAGAGCATGGCGGTCACCAATCCGGCGGACGGCAGTCTCGTGGGCCGCGTTCCCTTACTCTCCGAGCAGGAAATCGCGGGGGGGGGCGCCGCCGCCGCCGTGGCCCAAAAGCCCTGGGCGAAAAAAGCCGCGCCCGAGCGGGCGGCCGTGCTCGAAAAATGGCACGCGCTCATCCTGCAAAACGCCGATGACCTGGCCACCATCCTCACCACCGAGCAGGGCAAACCCCTGGCCGAGGCCAGGGGCGAAATCCTCTACGCGGCCTCGTTCATCAAGTGGTTCGCCGAGGAGGCCCGGCGGGTCTACGGCGACATCATCCCGGCGCCCACGGCCGACAAGCGGCTTCTCGTCATCAAGCAGCCGGTCGGGGTTACCGCCGCCATCACGCCCTGGAACTTCCCGGCGGCCATGATCACCCGCAAGGCCGGTCCGGCCCTGGCCGCCGGCTGCGCCATGATCGTGCGCCCGGCCTCCCAGACGCCGTTTACCGCCCTGGCCCTGGGCGTCCTGGCCGAACAGGCCGGGGTGCCGGCCGGCGTGCTCCAGGTCGTGACCGGCAAGTCCCGGGTCCTCGGCGGAGTGCTGACCGCAAGCGACACCGTGCGCAAGCTGTCCTTCACCGGCTCCACCGAGGTCGGGCGCACGCTCATGGCCCAATGCGCGCCCACCATCAAGCGCATTTCCCTGGAACTCGGCGGCAACGCGCCCTTTATCGTCTTCGACGACGCCAACCTGGACGAGGCCGTCACCGGCGCCATCGCCTCCAAGTACCGCAACGCCGGTCAGACCTGCGTGTGCGCCAACCGGCTCTATGTCCAGTCCGGCGTCTACGACGCCTTCGCGGCCAAGCTCGCCGCAGCCGTGGCCAGGATGCCCGTGGGCCGGGGCACCGAACCCGGTGTGCTCATCGGGCCCATGATCGACCAGAAGGCCTTGGAAAAGGTGGAAAGCCACATCGCCGACGCCGTGGCCAAGGGCGCGAGCATCCTGCTCGGTGGCAAGCGCCATGCCCTGGGCGGCCAGTTTTTCGAGCCGACCATCCTGACCGGCGTGACCAGAAAGATGCGCGTGGCCCGGGAGGAGACCTTTGGTCCCCTGGCGCCGCTGTTCCGCTTCGACACCGAGGAGGAGGTCGTGGCCCAGGCCAATGCTACCGAGTACGGCCTGGCTGCCTATTTCTACACCGAAAACGTCCGCCGGGCCTGGCGCGTGGCCGAGGCTTTGGAATACGGCCTGATCGGCCACAATACCGGCCTGGTTTCCAACGAAGTGGCGCCCTTTGGCGGGGTCAAGCAGTCGGGCATCGGCCGGGAGGGCTCCAAGTACGGGATCGAGGAGTACCTGGAGATCAAGTACATCTGCTCCTGCATCGGCTGACGTGCCCTCGCGCGGCCACAACGCTTTCGGCCCGGGAGGGGAATCCCCTTCCGGGCTTGTCGTTTTTTGGAGGGGCGGGGGGTTATTCCTTGCGGATGCCGAGCTTGCGCAGGCGGGAATCGAAGGTGGAGCGGTTGACCCCGGCCTGGCGGGCGGCCTTGGTCACGTTCCATTTGAATTTTTCGAGCAAGGCCAGGGCATAGGCCCGTTCCATCCCGTCCCAGGTGTAGCTGGCCAGGGGCGGCTGGGCCGGTTCGGCCGACGCCGGCTGGTGTGTGGACTCGGGCGTTTGGGCCACGGTCGGTTCACCGGTTTCGGGGCCTTCCGGGATGTCGTCCACCTCGATGATGGGCCCTGGCGCCGTGGCGAGCAGGTAGCGCACGAGGTTTTCCATCTCCCGCACGTTGCCGCGAAACGGGCGTTCGCGAAGCGCGGCCAAGGCGTCCGGGGACAGGGGCTTGGCCGGGATGCCGAGCCGGGCCGCGTCGCGTCGCAGGAAATAGTGGAGCAGCCCAGGGATGTCTCCCTCGCGCTCGCGCAGGGGAGGCAGGCGCAAGGGCAGGACGTTGAGCCGGTAGAACAGGTCCTCGCGAAAGGTGCCGCCGGCAATGGCCTGGGTCAGGTCGCGGTTGGTGGCCGAAATCACGCGCACGTCCACGGTGCGGGTCTCGGTGCCGCCCAGGGGCTTGACCTCGTTTTCCTGGAGCACGCGCAGGATGCGGGCCTGCAAGGCCAGGGGCATGTCGCCGATTTCGTCGAGAAAGACCGTGCCGCCGTTGGCCGCTTCGAAAAGCCCGGTCTTGTCCTTGTCCGCGCCGGTGAAGGCGCCCTTTTTGTAGCCGAACAGCTCCGATTCGAGCAGCGTGTCCGGGATGGCCGAGACGTTTTGGACCAGGAACGGCTCGTCCCTGCGGGCGCTTAACCGGTGGATCTCCCGGGCGAACAGCTCCTTGCCCGTGCCGGATTCGCCGGTGATGCAGACCGGGAAATCCGTGCGCGCATAATTGCGGGCCATTTCCAGGGCGGCCTGGAAGGCGGCGCTTTTGCCGATCAACGGGCTCTCGCCCTTGATTTCGCTTAAAAGTTTTTTGAGTTGCTGGGTTTCGTTTTTCTGGTCGGCGAAAGCCAGGGCGTTGCCCAGGGCGATGGAGCCGATGGCCACGAATTCTTCCAGCAGTTCGAGATATTCCCGAGTCAGGTTGAGGCGGCTGCCGCCGTGGGCGGTGTCGATGATCTCCACGGCGCCGTAAACCCGGCCGTCGCGCAACACCAGCGGATAGCACAGGATCAGCGTGGATTTGATGTCGATGACCGACTCGGCGTCCTTGAAATGGCGTTTATCCTTGCCGGGTTCGGCAATGGTCATGCGGCCGTTTTCGATCACCCAGCCGACGATGCTCGGCCGGTCGGCCGGTACGATCAAGTCCTTGATGCGTTCGCTTTGGGGGCCGATGGCCTCGATGCAGCGGTAGCCTTCGGGATGGCGGATCCAGATCGAGCCGCGGTCCACATGCTGGAATTCCACCAGGGATTCCAGGAAACGGTGTTGCAGTTTCCCTGTTTCGAGTTCCTCGAACAAGGCCTTGGGAAAATCCGGAATATGGGGCGCCATGGTGGGTTTCCAGCCGGGTCGTCGGTTGCGGACAAGAGCATGGGGCAGATCGTGAGACCACCTGCCGCACGACCAGCATGCCGGAAAACCGGCGCATGGGCAAGGATGACCCGCCGCCCGCCCCC
>JAWRKJ010000297.1:0-6380 GCA_040307025.1 Desulfovibrionaceae bacterium
CGGCCTCGGCCAAATCGATCAGCGTGTCACCCTGGCGTACGCCCAAACGCATTCCGAGAGGATGGGAAAACGTGACAATACGCATGCGCCCTCCTGATATGACTCGTGTCACAATAGGAGAGTCTGTCCGCAGGCGTCAAGGGACTCCGGCAAAAAGCCGACCGCAGCGCTAGCGATCGCCAAGAAAGGCGCTGGCTCCAAGGCCAAGAGTCAGGCGCGTCAACAGTGACAGGCTCTGGGGTTCGAAGCCGAGCGCTGTCGTCAGCCGTTCGATGAGGGGAATTTTCTTTTTCGGGCCCTTGGTCAGGGGAATCTCGCCGCTCAGATGGGTCAGGGCCTTGAGTTGTTCGACGGCCTCTTCCTGGCCGCCCAACGCGTCGACAAGACCAAGCTCCTTGGCCCGGATGCCGGTCATGGCCCGGCCGTCGGCAATGGCGGCCACGGCTTCGGGCGTCAGATGGCGTTCCGCGGCCACGGCGCCGGAGAACTGCTTGTTGAGATCGGTGATGAGGCTTTCCAGATAGGCCCGCTGCTCGGGCGACAGCGGCTTGAACGGGGTACCCGCGTCCTTGAGCTTGCCCGTGGCCATCGACTCGAAGCGAACGCCGACTTTTTCGAGCAGTTCCTGGACATTGGCGAACTGGGTCAGCACACCGATGCTGCCGGTGAGGGTGCCGGGATTGGCCAGAATCTTGGTCGCCGGACAGGCTGCGTAATAACCGCCGCTGGCCGCCACGGCCGAAAAGGACGCCACCACCGGTTTGACCCCGGCCAGGCGCTTGACGGCCATGTAGAGCTCCTGGGACGGGCCGAACGCCCCGCCCGGAGAGTTGATGCGCAACAGCACGCCCTTGACCGACGGGTCCTTGCGCAGGCTGCGGATGAATTCCACCGTGTCCTCGGCATCGACAATGGCACCCTCGATGCGCACCATACCGAACCGATTTCCGGAGACGAACAGTCCGCCGTCTTCGCCCTGCCCCCACACGCCAAACGCGGCCATGACCCCGAAAATCAGGATCATGGCCGCGAGAACGATCAGCAGGCCGAACAGACCAGGGCGTCTGTCGGCAAAGGACAGCCTAGTGTTGGGCATCCTCTTCCAGCTTCTGGCGCAGCAGTTCGCCGAGATTGCTGCCGGTGTCGGACGGCCCGGCGGTCCGGTATTCCTTGGCCTTGCGCTTGTCCTCTTCGTCCTTGATGGACTTGATGGACAGGCCCAGGCGGCGTTCGTCGGCGCTGACGTGGATGACCTTGGCCTCGATCTCGTCCCCTTCCTTGTACAACTCGGCCGGGGTCTTGACCTTCTTGCGGCTGATCTCCGAGACGTGCACCAGACCTTCGATGCCTTCCTCGACTTCCACGAACAGGCCGAAGTCGGTGATGTTGGTCACCGTGCCCTTGACCACGGCGCCGACCGGGTAGGTGTCGGGCACACGGGTCCAGGGATCCTCGGAGAGCTGCTTGATGCCGAGGGTGAACTTCTCGTTTTCCTTGTCCACGGTCAGGACCTTGGCCATGACCGTGTCGCCGGTCTTGTACATCTCGCCGGGATGGCGGACTTTCTTGGTCCAGGAGATGTCGGACACGTGGATCAGGCCGTCAATGCCGTCCTCGATGCCGATGAAGATGCCGAACTCGGTGATGTTTTTGACCGAACCCTCAAGGACGGTGCCCTCGGGGTACTTCTCGGCCACAATATCCCACGGGTTGGGCCGCACCTGCTTCATACCGAGGGAGATGCGCTTTTTCTCCGGATCGACGGACAGCACCACCACCTCGACCTCGTCGCCGACGTGGACCATCTGGCTCGGATGCCGGAGCTTCCGGGTCCAGGACATCTCGGAGATGTGGACCAGGCCTTCGACGCCGGGCTCAAGTTCGACAAAGGCGCCGTAGTCCACCAGATTGGTGACCTTGCCGGTGAGACGGGTGCCTTCGGGGTATTTGCCGGCAATGTTTTCCCAAGGATCGGCCACGAGCTGCTTCATGCCCAGGGAAACCTTCTGCTTCTCCTGGTCGAAGGACAGGACCTTCAATTCCAGCTCGTCGCCCAGATGCACCAGCTCCTTGGGATGCTTGATGCGCTTCCAGGACATGTCCGTGATGTGCATGAGGCCGTCGAGGCCGCCCAGATCCACGAACACGCCGTATTCGGTGATGTTTTTCACGCGACCGGTGACCGTCTGGCCCTCTTCCAGGGTCTTGAGCAGGTCCTTGCGCATGGAGTCACGGCGCTCTTCCAGGAGCACCCGGCGGGACACGATGACATTGCTGCGACGACGGTTGATCTTGAGGACGCGGAATTCGAACTCCTGGCCAACCAGGGCGTCCATGTCCGGCACCGGACGCAGATCCACGTGGGAACCGGGCAGGAAGGCTTCGACACCGCCCAGGTCGACCGTGTAGCCGCCCTTGATGCGGCGCACGATCTTGCCGGTGATGACGTCGTCTTTTTCCTGGATTTCCTCGAGCTTATCAAAAAGCTGCATCCGCTTGGCCCGCTCGCGGGACAAGTAGATGGTGCCTTCGGATTCGTTCTTGGACACGACGTAGACATCGATTTGATCGCCCACACCGACTTCCAGCTCGCCGCTGGCATCCTGGAATTCGGCGATGGCGATCTGGCCCTCGGACTTGAAGTTCACGTCCACCAGGACATGTTCTTTGCCGATGCGGACCACGACGCCCGGGGTGATGGAACCTTCTTCGAGATCGCCGAAATCCTCGTTGAGATAATTCTCCAAGGCGGCTTCGAAGTTTACTTCCATCTCCGAGTTAGAGTTGCTTTTCATTTCCGGGGTTTTGTCCATGCGTTGACCTCCAACACGATCTAATCCTTCGTAAAGGATTTTGTGTCTTAGCAGAAAGCCCCTGGCGGCACAACCAAAATCCCGACCCCAATCCTAGGCCAAGGCCACCAGGTCGTAATCCTTGGCTTCTTCGATGGCAGCCGTGACCAGGGCCCCGGGCGCCACCCCCGGGCCGCTGACATAGGTTACGCCGTCGATCTCGGGGGCCTGGAACCAGGTGCGCCCCACATGGAGCCCCGGCCATTCGGGATGGGGTGCGTCCACCAGCACCTCCTGTTCCGTGCCGGCGCAGCCGTCGAGAATGGCGGCGCTGATCTCCCGCTGGGCGGTCATGATGGCCGCCGCCCGCCGGTCCTTGACATCCCGACGCACTTGTCCGGCCATGGCCGCGGCCGGAGTACCCTCCTCGGCGCAGTACGGAAAAACACCCAGGTGGTGCAGCCGGGCCCTGTGCACGAAGTCGAGCAGGGCCTCGAAATGTTCTTTTTTCTCGCCGGGCAGACCGACAATGAAGGTTGAGCGCAGGGCCGCCCCGGGAAAATGTTTGCGTACCCGCTCGACAATGGTCAGGGCGTCGGCGGCCTTGGGCCGGGCCATGGCCGCGAGCATGTCCGGGTGGACGTGCTGGAACGGGATGTCGAAATAGGGCACGAACGGCCGCCCGGCCTGGGCCAGAAACGACAGCAGACTGTCCGTGACACCGGACGGATACAAATAAAGCAGCCGCAACCATCTGAGGCCGGACAGGGGCAGCAGCCCCTCCAAAAGCCGCTTGAGCCCGTCCCCGAGACCCAGGTCCCGGCCGTAGGCGGTCACGTCCTGGGCCACCACGACGAGCTCGGACACGCCCTGGTCGAGAAGGCTTCGGGCCTCGGCCACCAGCGGCTCGATGGGCCGGCTCGTGAGCTTGCCCCGGATGGACGGGATGGTGCAGTAGCGGCAGGCATGGTCGCAGCCCTCGGCGATCTTGAGATAGGCATACGACGGCGGCGTGCTGGACAGCCGACCACGAGCCGGCCCGTCCTCCGCCCCAAGGGCCCGGGACAGGCGGCCCGGGATCACATCGAGTTCGGCCGGCAGGCCCCAGACGTCCACCTCGGGCAACCCTGCGCGCAGCTCCTCGCCGAACCGGGCCGGCAGGCACCCCACCACGGCCAGCACCGGCTTGGGGGTCAGTCCCCGCAAGGCCTCGGCCGCGTCCAAAACCGCCCGCACCGACTCTTCCACGGCCGGGTTGATGAAGGCGCACGTGTTGATCAAAACGAGGTTGGCGTCTTCCGGCGTCTCCACCGCTGTGGTACGAAACGGCAACGCCCCGAGGAGCTGTTCGGTATCCACCCGATTTTTCGGGCAGCCGAGGCTTATGGTGTGCACCTTGTATGTTGTGGGCATGTTCCTTCCCTTGTTGCGGACGCGTTGGCCAGGGGCTACCATGACGCCCCGCGAAGATCAAAACTCCCGGCTCCGGCCGGTCCGGAGGGCCTGGCGATGGCTGACCACGACCCGGATCGTTGTCTGTGCCTGTACGGCAGCGGCGCGCAATTGCTCGACTGTTTCGAACTGGCCCGGGAGGCCGGCGTCGCCGTATTCGACACCGTGGACCTGGCCGCCGCGCCCACGGCCCCCCATGCCGAGGCCGCCCGGGAAGCCCGGCTGCTCGGCATCGATTGGCACGAGGACGTCCAGGCCATGCTCGCCGCCATGCCGGAGAGTCTGCTTGCGCCCCTGGGGCCCGAGGCGGCCGTGCCCGCGCCGCTGCCCGAGGGCTGTTGCCTGCTGCCGGCCGAGGCCTCGCGGCTTTTTTTCCAGCTTCTGGCCCGCAGTGCCGGCAATGGTGCCTGCCGCCCGGATCTGGCCCGGGCCCGGCGCCTGCTGGCCACGGTGCTCGACCGGGTGGACGAGGAAATCGCCTTGTTGACCCCGGACGGTTTCGTGCTCGACGCCAACGCCGCCCTGGCCATGCGCCTGGGCCTGACCCGGGAGGCGGTCATCGGCCGGGCCGCGGCAGCGGTCTTTCCGGATTTCCCGGATCTGGCCGCGCCGGGAAACGGCGGCCCCCCCCTCCTCGAAAGCTTGAGCCGGGGCCGCAAGGCCACCCGGGAAAATTCCCGCGTGGACGGCCGGGGACGCCTGCGCTACAGCCGCACCACCTTCTATCCCGTATCCGGGCCAAGCGGGGCCCTGACCCAGCTCGTGGCCCTGCGCCGCGACATTACCGAGGACGTGTTCCTGGAGCGCCGGCTCCAGAAATCCGAACGCCTCGCCGCCATCGGCGAGCTGTCCATGTTCATCTCCCACGAAATCCGCAATCCCCTGTTCGCCATCGCCGGCTTCGCCAACGCCCTGCTGCGGGCCAAGGACCTGGGCGAAACCAGCCGGGAAAAAGCGACCATCATCCTGACCGAATCCAAACGCCTGGACGACATCCTCAAGGACATCATCAATTTCGCCCGCCCCGTGGAAGGCAAGACCGGCGAGGCCGACCTCGGCGAGGTGGCCCGCCGCACCATGGCCCTGGTGCGCCTGGGCCTGGAAAAGCAGGGCATTTCCGTGACGTTGGACCTGGCCCCCGGAGCGCCCATGGCCCGGGGCGATCCCGACATCCTGACCCAATGTCTGCTCAACTGTCTGACCAACGCCCGGGAGGCCATGCCCGAAGGCGGCTCGGTCACCGTGTCCACGGGCCGGCGCGGCGACCGGGTCACGCTGGCCGTGGCCGATACCGGGCCGGGCATCCCGCCGGACGTCCTGCCCCGGGTGTTCAACCCGTTTTTCACCACCCGGGACAAACGCGCGGGGCTCGGGTTGGCCATGATCAAAAAAATCCTTGAAGACCTCGGAGGTTCCGTGGAAATCGAAAGTCCACCCGGGCAGGGCACCACCGTGACCCTGCTTTTACCCCCCGTCCTGGAACTTGCAACCGAGGAGCCCTGATGTCCGCTTCCCCCCAAACGCATTCCGACACCGTGGTGCTGGCCACCCGCAACAAAGGCAAGATCGCCGAACTGCGCGCTCTGCTCGCCGGTCTCGGTCCCCAGGTCGTGGGCCTGGCCGAGTTTCCGGACATCGGCGAGATCCCCGAGACCGGCACCACGTTCCTGGAAAACGCCCGCAGCAAGGCCCGGGCCGTGTGCCAGGCCACAGGGCTTGTCAGCCTGGCCGACGATTCCGGTCTGTGCGTGGACGCCCTGGACGGCGCTCCGGGGGTGTACTCGGCCCGCTACAGCGGCGAAAACGCCACCGACGCCGCCAACAACGCCAAGCTCCTGGCCGCCCTGGCCGACGTGCCCGAGGCGAGGCGCACCTGCCGGTTCGTGTCCGTGGTGGTGGCTGTAGCGCCGGACGGCCGGGAACTGGCCGCCGAAGGCCTCTGGGAAGGCCGCGTCACCACCAGCCCGGCCGGCCAGGGCGGCTTCGGCTATGATCCGCTCTTTTTCGATCCCACCGCCGGCCTCACCGCCGCCGAACTCTCCCCCGAAGCCAAGAACGCCCGCAGCCACCGGGGCAAGGCCCTGGCGAACATGGTGAAGGGCTGGGCGGAATTTTGGGGGGGAAAATAAGCCTCCG
>JAWRKJ010000298.1:0-4566 GCA_040307025.1 Desulfovibrionaceae bacterium
GGGGGGGCCACGATGCGGCCCACCTGCTCGGCCACGGCATCGAGCAGGTGACGCTCTTCGGCCAAAAAAGGCCCTTCGTCGCACTCGGGCCGAGGCTCCAGGTAGCCGACCGCGATCCGCCCCACCCGTTTCCCCTGCATCACCACCGGGGCGGTCTGGCGGGCGACCGGCCGCCGCCAGCCGGGCGTCGCGGCGCATGTCCCCGCAACCACCACCCGGACCCGGGTGATCTCCGGATACTGCCAGGCCCGGGCCACAATGCCGGCCACGCCGTCGAGCACCGCCTCCAAGGCCAGGTCCTGGCGCTCGGCCAGCCGGGAAATGGCGTACAGACAGTCCAGTTCCTTGACCCGCTCCTGGAGGGCGGCCAGGGTCCTGGCGTGCTCCGCGCACGGGGCATCGGGCCCGCCGACCGTTTGTCCGGTCATGGTTGAAGGCATGCGCGACATGGTGCGGTCATAGCCTGATCCTCTCCCCCTTGCCAGTGCGGCGGTAGCGCATGGCGTCACCCCTCGGCGGGGTTGTAGCACACCGCGGCTCCCGAAAGTCGATAGGGGGCTGGCGGATTTTCCCGGGAGATTTTCCCGAAAAGCCGGGACCACTTCCTGTTGCCAAAACGGGACGGCGACTATTTTCACGGCCGTACTTTCGGCTATGCTTCCAGCAAGGAGGCAATCATGACCCTCAGCCAACGTTCCCGTTCCGGGGCCTCGCCCCGTCCCCCGTCCCTCGTATCCACGCACTTCGGAGACCGTTTCCGACCCGGCCCGGGCGCACCCCGGTTGTTCCAACTCGGCCCGGGGCGCTGGCGCGCCCGTGTGCCCCAGACCCGGGGCGGCACCAGCCTGGACGTCTACATCTGCGACGATCCTTCGGCCTGCCTCGTGGCCAGGACCCGGGGCCGGCTGTGGGACGTGCTGGTGGAAGGCGAGATCGCCGGTCCGGCCGTCCTCAACCTGGGCGACTGTCTGGTCGGAGCCGTGGCCGCCGGTGTACGGCGTCTGGTTCTGCGCCTGGGCCGGCGCGAGGCGGTTTCGCCGGAAGTCGCGGATCTCCTCGCCTGTTTCGGCCGTCACCTGGCCAGGGGGAACAGCTCCTGCCGGGTGCGCCTCATCGGGACCGGACCGGGCTGCGATGTCCTGCGTCTGGCCTTATTGCGCAACCTCGTATCCACGGCCGACCGTTCGCGACCCCAAATCCGGCCAAGCGCCAGGACCAGCCCATGCTCTGGATCATAAGCCTCATTGCCGCCATTCTGCTCGCCAGGGGCCTCGCGTCCAGCCGGCACCTGCGTCACCGGCGCCTGCCCGGCTCCTTTGATTTTGACCACTACAAAGCCCGGGAAATCACCCAGCGCGGCGTCTTCGACAAGACCCAATGGCATTAGGCCGCGCCCCAGGCATTGATGCTGCCATGGCAAAAAAAATTTGAACACCGTGATTCCCGAACCGTACGCCGCCGTTCCCAGGAAATGACCCGGGATGGGCTTGTGCCCCGGCCGCATCCGCCCCGAAAGCCGCCAATGCGCGCTCCAAACCGGGCAACCCACTTCCCCGGTTGCCCGGCGTCGACCATAATGCTATGCGGTAACTGGTTGGAAGACCTTGTCCGCACGCCCCGGCGCGTCACGCCTTCGTTGGAGTCGCTCATGGACCACCCGTTCGAAGCCGCCTCCCCGACCCATGGCCAACGTCTGCCTTTTCCGGTGGTGGCGGTGGGGGCCTCGGCCGGCGGCCTGACGGCCATCGGCACCCTGCTCGAAAACCTGCCCAGTTTCCTACAGGCCGCCGTGGTGGTCATCACCCACTCCGCGCCGGACGTGAAAAGCCATCTGGCCGAACTGCTCACCCCCCTGACGCCGCTCACGGTGAAAGAGGTCTGCGACGATGAGCCGGTCGGCATGGGCATGGTTCATGTCCTGCCTTCCAGCTTTGACCTCGCCATCGAGGCCGGTCGGCTGCGACTGCTCCCCCGAGACTCCAACCCGCCCCATCTGCCCATCGACCGTTTCCTGACCTCCCTGGCCCGGGACCAGGGGCCCGGGGCCGTGGCCGTCATCCTCTCCGGCGCCGGCACCGACGGCTCCCGGGGCTTGCGGGACATCCATACGGCCGGCGGCCTGATCATCGCCCAGGACCCGGGCACGGCCGAACACGACGGCATGCCCACAAGCGCCGTACAAACCGGCCTGGTCGACGTGGTCCTGCCCCTGGAGCGCATCGGGGCCTACCTGTCCACCACCCTGGAGACCATCAGCCAGACCCAGAACACCGCGCCCGACATCGCCGGCCAGCTCGACCGCATCAGCAACATCCTGCTCGCCCATACCCAGCACGACTTTTCCGGCTACAAACCCGGCACCCTGACCCGCCGCGTGCACAAGCGCATGCTTTTAACGCGCGTGTTCGACCCGGCCGCCTATGTCGACCTGCTCGAACACGATGCCGAGGAACGCACCCGGCTGTTCCACGACCTGCTGATCGGGGTGACGGCCTTTTTCCGGGACCCGCCGGCCTTCGAATCCCTGTCCCGGGTCCTGCCCGCCCTGCTGCGCAACCGCCCCAACGAGGATCTCCGGGTGTGGGTGGCCGGCTGTTCCACCGGCGAAGAGGCCTATTCCGTGGCCATCCTCGTCACCGAGCAGTTGCGCGCGGTCACACCCCGCCGCACGCTCAAGGTCTTTGCCACGGACATCGATCCCATAGCCCTGGACGCGGCCCGAAAGGGCGTGTTCAGCTCCTGCGTGGCCGGTGAAATCGGCCCCGAACGGTTGCAGGCCTCTTTTCGGTGCGAAGCCGCCAGTTGCGCCGTGTTGCCGGGACTGCGCGAAAACATCGTCTTCGCCCGGCATGATCTGGTGCGCGATCCGCCCTTTCTGGGTATGGATCTCGTGGTCTGCCGCAATTTTCTCATCTATCTCAACCCCGAGGTCCAAACCAAGGTCATTTCGATCTTCGCCCATGCCCTGCGACCGGGCGGGCTGCTTTTTCTCGGCTCGGCCGAGAACCTGGGGCCCCAGGCCGACCTGTTCGAGGTCGTGGACAAGAAATGGCGCATTTACCGGCGCAAGGCCGCAGTGGCCAGCCTGCCCTCGGATCTGTCCGCCCGGTTCGCCCGGCTGGTCCGCTACGAGCTGGAGCCGGCCTGGAAGCACTCCGGTCCGCCCGCTCCCGATCCGGAAGGCCTGACCGAATCCCTGCTCCTGCGCCGTTATGCGCCGCCGGCCGTCCTGCTCGACGCCGAGGGCCATATCCTGCGCCTTTCCGGCGAGACCGCGCCGTATCTGGTCCTGCCCGAAGGCGCGCCCACCCTTTCCATCCACAAACTGGCCCACAAATTCCTGCGCCCGCGCCTGCGCGCTACCATACGCGACGCCCTGGCCGAAGGCCGGGAACAAGTCAGCGGCCCGGTGTGCTGCGACACCACGGACGCGGCCAGCATCAACCTGCGGGTGATTCCGATCCAGGACACACCCGGCGCATCCCCTCTGCTGCTGGTCGTGTTCGAACCCGCGCCCGGCCAGACCGCCGAGACTTCGCCACCGACCCAGGAAACCATCAATGAAAGCGCCCTCATTTCCCGCTACGAAACCGAACTGGAACGGGCCAACGACCAGTTGCAGCGGGCTGTGGAGAGCTACGAGGCCTTGAACGAGGAACTCAAGGCCTCCAACGAGGAACTGCTCAGCATGAACGAGGAGCTCCAGTCCTCCAACGAGGAAATGGACGCCTCCCGGGAAGAGCTGCAATCACTCAATGAGGAGCTGACCTCGGTCAACACCGCCTTGCAGGCCAAGGTCGAAGAGCTGGCCCGAGCGCAATCCTTTGTGGAGAACCTGCTGGCGGCCACCAACCTGGCCACGGTGGTCCTGGACGCGTCGCTCCGGGTGGTGCGCTTCACGCCGGCCGCCCTGCGTCTGTTCCACCTCGTGTCCACGGACCACGGACGCCTGGTGGCCGAAATCAAGGCGACCTTTCCGGCCGAACGCCTCGTCGACGATTGCCTGCGCGTGCTCGGCGGCGGCGATATCCTGGAACGGGAGGTGCGCAACGCGGTCGGCGACTGGTTTCTGCAGCGGGTCTACCCGTACCGCGACCCCTCCGGCGAGGTAGCCGGCGTGGTGCTTACGTTTGCCGAGGTGACGGCGCTCAAGGAGGCGGAGGTCGTTCTGACCCGGGGCAAGGCGGAACTGGAGGCCCTGGTTGCCAGCCGCACCGAGGAGCTGACCGAAAAGGTCCGGCTGCTTGACATGGCCAACGTGGTGGTGCGGGACATGGAGGCGCGCATCACCCTGTGGAACTCCGGCGCCGAGGAGCTCTACGGTTTCAGCCGGGAGGAGGCCCTGGGGCAGGTTTCCTACCGGCTGCTACGCACCGTATTCCCCGAACCCTACGAGCAGATCGTGGAAACGTTGCGACAGGAAGGCCGCTGGACCGGGGAATTGCGCAAATTCGCCAAGGATGGCCGCGAAATCGATGTCGCCACCCTGTGGATTCTCAACCGCGACGCCGCAGACCGCCCCATTTCCATCCTGGAGGTGGGCACCGACGTCACCGAGCGCAACCG
>JAWRKJ010000299.1:0-7469 GCA_040307025.1 Desulfovibrionaceae bacterium
CGGGGTCTTCTCGTTGCCGCCACTTGACACGGACCGGATTTTTGGCTCTGTGCGGAACATGACCTGCGGAGGTGGGCCATGAACCGTTGGGGTATGGGCACGCTCCTGTACCGTGCCACGATCTGCTACGCGCTGCTCGCCGTCCTCTACGACACCGTCCTGATCGCCGCTTTTTGCGGCCGCCTCGTTCCCGAACACCTGGGCTATCCCCTGGGCGCGTTCCTGTGCGTCTTTGGTGTGTTGGTCTATGCCCTGGGCACCCTGACCGTGTACCGGGCCATTGACGACCGGCGCTTGGCCACGCGGGGGCTCTACGCCATCGTGCGCCATCCGCTGTATGCCGCCTGGATTTGGTGTCTGGTGCCGGGTGTGGCGCTGCTTGCCGGCACGCCGCTCGTCCTGGCCACGCCGCTCGTGGCGGCCGTGTGCTACCGGTTGTGCATTCCCCACGAGGAAGCCCGCCTGGCGGAACATTTCGGCGAGGCCTACCGGGCGTATCGCGACCGGGTCGGCGGCATCGTCCCACGCCCGGGCTGGGAAAAAGGGGCTTGAGCGGCCTGGTCTCTGGCCGCGGCACTGCGGCGTGCGCGCTGGATGCGGCCGGGTCAGGCCGTGACGTCGAACATGACGGGCCGGTCTTGCAGGGGGAGATCCCGGACGGACTGGTAGCTGGTCAGGGCCTGACGCCGGGTGAGTGCGTTGTCCGGCGGTGCCGTCTCGCTGGGGGAGCCCAGGCTGCGGGCCCTGTCGGCCGCGTCCAGGGCGTCGGCAAAGGACGTTTGCACGCCCGCGCCGCTGAGGTCGAACTCGTAATCCTTTGCCGTGAACCGGACTGAAAACGGTCCCAGGGTCACGCCGGCATTCCGGGTCACGATCTTGCCGGCTACGCGCGGCGTGGCGGTCGCAAGCCGCGAGGCCTCCCGCTGGTAGGCCTGGACAGGTGTGGCTCCGGCAATGGGGGCCATGGTCGGACTCCGGGCGCCAAGCGCCGCGACGACTCGCGAGCGTGCCTGCCCTCGCGGCCTCGAACGTCGGGACCGGCTCCGTCCATGGAGAATGGGGTTGGTTACCAGATACGACACAACCGGGGGCTTGACAACCGGCCCGGACGGATTTCGCCCGTCACCGGCGCTGGCACGCACAGCAGACTGGCGCGTCACCTGTTTTCCGTGACGTCGTCACCCGTTCGTCATAGTGTATTCTTACCTTCCGACCATGTTTTCATGACGTGGGACCTTTCGCGCCAATTGTGGCGCGACAAACTTTTGAGGAGGTAGATTATGAAAAAAATCATTGGGATCTGTGCCGCTCTGCTGCTTTGTGCGTCTGTTGCCATGGCCGAGACAAGCATCAAGGTCGACGGCTCCACCACCGTGCTGCCCATCATGCAAAAGATCGTCGAGGCCTACATGAAGGCCCACCCGGATGTGAAGATTTCGGTTTCCGGCGGCGGTTCGGGCAACGGCATCAAGGCCCTCATCGATGGTGCCACCGATATCGCCATGGCTTCGCGCGCCATGGAAGCCAAGGAAATCGACCTGGCCAAGAGCAAGGGCCGCAATCCGGTCCAGACCATCGTCGCCGTCGATGCCATCGTCCCGGTCGTGAACCCGGCCAACAAGCTGTCCGCCATCACCCTGGCTCAGCTCAAGGATATGTACACGGGCAAGATCACCTCCTGGAAGGACCTGGGCGGTGAAGGTCCGGTGGTCGTGGTGTCCCGCGACACCTCCTCGGGTACCTACGAGACCTGGGAGCATCTGGTCATGAAAAAGGAGCGCGTGTTCCCCGCCGCCCTCATGCAGGCTTCCAACGGCGCCGTGGCCCAGGCCGTCAGCAAGAACAAGAACGCCATCGGCTACGTGGGCCTGGGCTATCTCGAGCCCTCCCTCAAGGGCCTGACCGTGGACGGCGTCAAGGCCGACGCCGAGACCGCCAAGTCCAAGAAGTACCCCATCTCCCGCGACCTCTACATCTACACCAACGGTGCTCCGGCCGGCGCGGTCAAGGGGCTGGTGGACTTCCTGCTCGGCCCGGACGGCCAGAAGCTGGTCAAGGAAGTCGGTTTCGTGCCCCTGAGCTAGAAATTCCCTGCCGCATCGCCTACCACGCGCCCCGAGGTCCGTTCGGACGGCTTCGGGGCGCGGTTTCGGGAGAAACGCATGGCCCTTTCGCGCAAGTCCAAGGACGCCCTGATCCGCAACCTGCTGTTTCTGACCGCCTTGTCCTCCATCGTGGCGCTGGCGCTCATCATGATCTACCTGTTCGTGGAGGGCCTGCCGATCTTCAAGGTGGTCTCGGTCAAGGACTTCCTGTTCGGTTCCCTGTGGTATCCCACGTCCGATCCGCCCGATTTCGGTATTTTCCCCCTGATCGTGGCCTCGTTGGCCGTCACGGCCCTGTCCTCGGCCATCGCCATCCCCCTGGGCGTCATGACGGCCATCTATCTGGCCGAGATTTCCAGCCGCAAGACCCGCGATCTGTTCAAGCCCGTGGTCGAGCTGCTGGCCGCGTTGCCCTCGGTGGTCATCGGTTTTTTCGGCATGGTGGTCGTGGCGCCGTTTTTGCAAAACTTTTTTGATCTGGCCACGGGACTCAATCTCTTCAACGCGTCCATCATGCTGGCCTTCATGTCCGTGCCCACCATCTGCTCGGTGTCCGAAGACGCCATCTACGCCGTGCCCCGGGAGCTCAAGGAAGCCTCCCTGGCCCTGGGCGCCACCCATTTCGAGACCATCAGCCGGGTGGTGCTGCCGGCCTCCCTGTCGGGCATCTCCACGGCGATCATGCTTGGGATGTCCCGCTCCATCGGCGAAACCATGGTTGTGCTCATGGTGGCCGGCGGCGCGGCCATCATCCCCACCTCGATTTTCGACCCGGTGCGGCCCATGCCGTCGAGCATCGCCGCCGAAATGGCCGAAGCGGCCTTCCGGGGCAACCACTACCACGCCCTGTTCGCCATCGGCATCGTGCTGTTTCTTTTCACGCTGGCCTTCAACCTCATCGCCAGCCACGTGGCCGAAAAGCACAAGCAGGTCGGCGCCGCGACCCTGTAGGACCAAAGGAGCCTGGCCATGAATCCTTCCGCCATTGCCCACGCCGGACTGGCCCGGCGCCACCGCACCCAGAAGCTCATGTGGGGCGTGTTCGGCCTGTCGTCCCTGATCAACCTGGCCGCGCTGCTCGTGATCTGCGGCTTTTTGTTCATCAAGGGCCTGCCAGCCATCTCCTGGAGCTTCCTGACCGAAATGCCCCGCGATTCCATGACCGCCGGCGGCATCCTGCCCTGCATCCTCGGCACCATTTGCCTGAGCGTCGGCACCATGGCCGTGGCTTTTCCACTGGGCGTGGCCTCGGCCGTGTACCTCAACGAATACGCCCGGCCGGGGCGCATGCTGCGGCTCATCCGGCTTGGCATCAACAACCTGGCCGGGGTGCCGTCGGTGGTGTTCGGCCTGTTCGGACTGGCCTTTTTCGTGACTTTCTTCGGCCTGGGCGTGAGCCTGCTCTCGGGCATCCTGACCCTGTCCATCCTCGTGTTGCCGGTCATCATCGGCACGGCCGAGGAAGCCCTCAAGTCCGTGCCCCAGACCTACCGCGAAGCCTCGCTCGGCCTTGGCGCCACCAAGTGGCAGACCATCCTGCTGGTGGTGCTGCCGGCGGCCCTGCCCGGCATGCTCACGGGCGCCATTTTGGGCCTGTCCCGGGTGGCCGGCGAAACCGCGGCCATCATGTTCACGGCCGCGGTCTTTTTCACGCCCTATCTGCCGACCAACCTCACCGACTCGGTCATGGCCCTGCCGTACCACATCTACGTCCTGGCCACGGCCGGCACGGACATCGCCAAGACCCGGCCCCTGCAATACGGCACCGCGCTGGTGCTCATCGTGCTCGTGCTCGGCATGAACCTGGGGGCCATCCTGTACCGGGCCAAGCTGCAAAAGAAACGCTAGGCCGGGGCAATACCCGTTGGCTTGGACGCGAGGAGCCCAGGCTTGGCAGGGAGACGACACCACTTTCCGACCGAAACAGGGCGGCGTGGCGCATGGGGCGTCGCGCCGCCTTTTGCATGGGCTTCCCGCCGTCTGGCGGGGGCTTTCGGAGAGGGCACGGCCAGGGGGTGGCCTGCCGCCAAACCGACCGGTGGTCCGGACGCCGGCCGCGAACGGAATCCAGGGAGAAAGGCATGACCGAAGGACTCGAAACGCCCGGACGCAAGAACTACGTCCTCGACACCAACGTCCTGATCGAAAATCCGCAAAGCGTGCTGCGCCTGCGCAACGGGGTCGAAAACGCCATCCACATTCCCTACCACGTGCTCATGGAGCTGGATAAGCTCAAAAAAACGCCCAAACTGCGTCACATCGTGGCCAACGTCATCCAGGTCTTAAGCAACAACCGCGAGTGCATCCATTTTCTCCAGAACGAGAAAAGCCATTCCGCCTTCACCGACATCGTCGACAATCATATCCTGGACGAAATCCAGGCCTCGACCATCGAGGACCCGGTCTTTGTCACCAATGACCGCCTTTTCAAGCTCCAGGCCGAGCTGCGCGGCATCAAAAGCGAGGAGTTGCGCGATTCCAAGCCCTTCGAATCCGAATCCCAGCGCTACACCGGTTTCGTGGAGGAGGGCGAGGACCTCGTGCCCAACTGCTTCACCTGGCGCGACGGCAAGCCCGTGCTCCACGCTCCGGACGGCGAACGGGTCGTGGGCTACACCTGCGATGTCTGGAATGTCCGTCCGCGCACGGTCTACCAGAACCTGGCTCTGGAACTCATCATGTCACCCCACATCGACCTCGTCTCCATCCAGAGCGAGGCCGGCTACGGCAAGACCTTTCTGGCCCTGGCCGCGGCTTTGTGCGCCGTGCAGGAGAAAAAACTCTACGACAAGATCTTCGTGCTCAAGCCCACCATCGAGATCGGGGCCAAGATGGGCTACCTGCCGGGCGACGTGTCGGAAAAGATGGAACCGTACATGAAGTACGTCTTCGATCTGCTGGTGAAGCTGCACCGCTGCCGGGCGGCCAACAAGGTCTTCCTCAATCCCAACGACGAAATGCTGCGCATCAATCCCAAAAAATTCGAGGTGCTGCCGTTGGCGTTCATCCGGGGCATGAATGTGGAGAACGCTTTTGTCATCATCGACGAGGCGCAAAACCTGTCGCGCACCGAGGCTCGGGCCGTGCTCACCCGCATGGGTGAGGGGGTCAAGTGCGTGGTGCTCGGCGACACCTCCCAGGTGGACAACCCCTACCTCAACGAGGCCAACAACGGCCTTAACTGGGTCGTGCGCAAGTTCAAGGGCTTTCCGAACTATGCCCACATGGTGCTCAAGGGCGAGCGGTCGCGCGGCCCCATCACCGATATGGTGCTCAAGTCGAAACTGTAGCTTTCGTGTTCGAAAAATAGTAAAATATTCAAGATTGTTATTGAGGAAATGAACAATCGGGTTCCCAAGGCCTTTGCTGCCTTGGAATGCGCAGGAAGGTGGTGGATCGTGCCAAGAGACCGCTGCGCAATTGCCTGACGGCTTGCCAGGCGCCGCAGGCGCGCGGAACAATCGCCTGAAATCAATGGAGGGAATCCAAAGGGCGAAGCCCGTTGGCCGCCGGAGGCATTGATGCCGACCAATCGTACGGCAGTCCCGCCAAAGGGGCGTGACGGTCGCGTCTCTGTGGTCGCGTTTTTGCCGTGAGGGGATGTATTGCCTCAAATCCCGAAATGGTGATAGGGAATGAGAGAATCGGACAGGATCGCCATGTGGTTGGGAGGACGTCGTGCTGGCGCGGCTGGGGGGATGGCGGTAGGGCGGGCAACCCGAGCGGCAGGGATTGACGATGGGGACGCGGACTCCCTTTTGGCCCGGAATGTTCCGGTATTGCCTGGCGGTCTGGTTGCCGTTTGCGGCCTTTGGCTTGCAATGGTTGTTTTGGACGGCGATCCGCCCGTATATTTGGTTTTTTTTCTTTCCGGCGGTTTTTTTCAGCTCCCAGATCGGCGGCATGGCCGGCGGCCTGACAGCCACGCTGCTTTCGGCCGGATTGGCCTCGTTTTTCATGGAGCCGCCGTTTTCCTTCCTGACCGGCAATTCCATCAGCCTGATTTCGGTGCTCGTGTTCATGGGCATGGGGGCGCTTTTCAGCCTGACCCATGCCCGGCTCTCCCAGGCCAAGAAGACCATCGCCGTGGCCCTGGCCTCCTCGCGCGAGGCCAACGACCAGTTGCGGGAGGCCAATGCCCGGATCACGGAACTCTATGAACAGACCCGGCGGCTCGACCAGCTCAAGACCCGGTTTTTCGCCAATGTCAGCCACGAGTTGCGCACCCCCCTGACGCTGATCCTCGGTCCCCTGGCCAGCCGCCTTGCCGCCTTGTCGCCGGAGGACCCGTCCCGGCCGGACCTCGAAACCATCGAACGCAACGCCCGGCTGCTCCATCGTCATGTCAGCGACCTGCTCGATCTGGCCAAGCTCGACGCCGGGGAAATGGCCCCGCGCTACGCCGCGGTGGATTTGTCCGGCCTGATCCGGTTCGTGGCCTCCTGTTTCGAATCCCTGGCCCGGGACAAGGACATGCACTTTGACGTGGAAGCGCCCACTTCCCTGCCGGCCCAGGTCGATGACGAAAAGGTCCAACGGATTTTGTTCAATCTGCTGGCCAACGCCTTCAAGTTCACGCCCTGCGGCGGCCGGGTGACCTTGGCGCTGGTCCGGGACGGGAACAAGGTCCGGTTCACGGTCGCGGACAACGGCCAGGGCGTGCCCGAGGCCATGCGTCAAGCCGTGTTCGAACGGTTCCGGCAAGCGGACGAGGGCGCGTCACGCAGCCATGGCGGTACCGGGCTCGGCCTGGCCATTGCCCGGGAATTTACCGTGATGCACGGTGGGGAGATCGCCTTGGAGACGGCCCCGGGCGCGGGGGCCTGTTTTACCGTGACCTTGCCGTTGACCGCTCCGCCTGGAACCGTGATCCATGACGCCCCGGAAAGCTGGGCCGATCCGGGGTTTGGCTCCTGGTTGCTGCACGATGCCGTGGGCCGGAGCTGTCCTTTGCCCGAGGCCGGTGAACACGCGACGGACGGGCCCCTGGTGCTCGTGGTCGAGGACAACCTGGACATGAACGCCTATCTGGTCAGGACCCTCGGCCGGCACTACCGGGTGGTGTCGGCCTTCGACGGGTGGGAAGGCCTGGAAACCGCCTTGGCCGTGCGCCCGGACTGCATTGTCTGCGACGTGATGATGCCGGAGATGAGCGGCGAGGACATGGTGCATGCCTTGCGCCGCCACGAGGACATGGACAACGTGCCCGTGGTCATGCTCACAGCCAAGGCCGACGATGCCTTGCGCCAGTCCCTGCTGGAGGAGCGGGTCCAGGATTATATTCTCAAACCCTTCCGGGTCGAGGAATTGCTGGCCAGGCTCGGCCGGTTGCTGGCCGACCGCCAGCGGCAGCAAGGCGAACTG
>JAWRKJ010000300.1:0-3142 GCA_040307025.1 Desulfovibrionaceae bacterium
CGTCGCAGTCCACGCCCCGGAAACCGGCCACCACGAGGACATCATAGTCTTCCAGCAGGGATTTGATGTGGGCGGCGTCG
The DNA here is from genome assembly GCA_040307025.1 of Desulfovibrionaceae bacterium. Lineage (GTDB taxonomy): Bacteria > Desulfobacterota > Desulfovibrionia > Desulfovibrionales > Desulfovibrionaceae > Solidesulfovibrio. The sequence continues at coordinate 81 of JAWRKJ010000300.1, forward strand.
ATGTCCATGATACGTGCCCGGTTGAAATGGGAATTGGTGGTGATGGGAATCTGGAACCCGAGCAGGGACCGGGCGCGCAGGCCCGCGTCCTTGGCCAACATGGTGAAAAGCGCCACCGAGGCCTGTTCGCCCGTGGTCACGAGCACGTCCATTTCGGCCGGGTCCGGACAGGCGGAAAATTCCTTGGCCTGGGCCAGCAGGTGGTTGGTCACGCCGGACATGGCGGATAAGGCCACGACCATCTTGTAGCCGGCGGCATGGCCGTCCTGGACCCGTTTGAGGACCAGGCGCATCCGCTCCAGGCCCTTGACCGAGGTGCCGCCGTATTTCTGTACGAGAATTCGCATGATTGCCTCCAAATGCCGGAGCGGGTCGCGCCGCTGCGGCTTCGCGTCAGGTTCCGGAACCGTCCGGAGAAAAATCGATCAGGGCGGCCAGGGCGGCCAGTCCCCGACGGCCGGCGGCCGTGATGCGGCAACGCCGGCCCGTGTCGGCCGGCAGCCATTCGATCTCCAGACGGTCCTCGGGCAGGGTCGCCGGACGTAAATATTCGGCCCATTCCACGGCCACAATGGCGTCGGCCTCGGCCGCGACCTCGAGATGCTCGTCCACGGACGCATCCCCTTGGGGAATCCGGTAGAGATCCACGTGGTAGGTCTCGGGCCGGGTGGGGTAGACATTGACGATGTTGAAGCTGGGGCTGGCCACCTCGGCCTCGTGGCCACCGGGCAAGGCCTCGGCCAGTCCCCGGACCAGGGTGGTTTTGCCCGATCCCAGGCCCCCGCGCAAGAGCAGGGCGGCACGGCTGGCCGGAGCGGCCAGGATGGGGGCCAGGGCACGGCCCAAGGCCAGGGTCGCCGCCTCGTCGGGCAGGACCAGGGTGCGGGACGGGCTGGGGTCCATGGCGGCGGCTAGGACTTCTCCACCAGGGTGCCCAGGACGTCGCTCATGCCGATAATACCGACGATCTTGCCGCCCGCGACCACGGGAATGGTGTGATAGCCCTTGTTGGTCATGAGGGTGGCCACCTCGTCGAGGTCGGTATCCGGGGTGACGGTGGCCGGATTGCGGGTCATGGCATGGGCGGCGGTCAGGGCCGAGATTTTTTCCACTTCCCGGTCCAGGTCCTTCATGGAGCCCAGGGGGATGAACCCGTCGAGCAGGGAAAAAACCGAGGGCAGGGAGAGTTTTTTCTGCTGGGCCACCAGATCGGCCTGGCACAGGATGCCGACGAACCCGCCGGCGGCGTCGACCACCGGCACGCCGTTATAGCCCTTGTCGAGAAGCAGCTTGGCCGCCTGGCCGATTTCGGTGTCCGCGGCGATGGTGACCACGTCGGTGGTCATCACGTCCTTGGCTTTGAGCATGTGCGTGTCTCCGTGGTGAGGACGCGGGGCAGCATGGCGGCGATTTCCGACGCCAGGTTGCCGCGCCTGGGGTAAGCGGCCGCTAGTTGCGCGCCGCAGAGCCCATGCCAATACACCGCCAGGCAGGCGGCAAGCAAGGGGGAAAGGGGGGTGGCGAAAAGGCTCGCCGTCAGCCCGGACAGCACGTCACCCGAGCCGCCCACGGCCAGGTTGGGCGCGATGATCGGCGAGACCACGGCCAGCCCGTCCGCCGTGGCCACCACCGTGGCCGGGCCCTTGAGCACGGCGATACAGCCGTATTTGGCGGCCAGGGAGCGGGCCGAGGCCAGGCGGTCGGCTTCGACGTTTGCGATGTCCGTGCCGAGCAAGCGGGCCGCCTCGCCGGGATGCGGGGTGAGGACCGTGTCCGGCCCGAGCTTGGCGGCAAGCGCTTCGTCGCGGGCGAGAAAAAAAAGCGCGTCGGCGTCGAGGACCAGCCGGCCGGGCAGGGGAAGCAGGGCCTCCAGAAAGGCGGCCGTGTCCGGATGGCGTCCGAGTCCCGGTCCCAGGGCCACGGCCCCGGCTCCGGCCGCGAAGGCCCGGACCGCCTCGGCCGTGGCGGCGGTGAAATGGCCGTCCCGGCCGAACGGCATGGTCATGACATCGGGGAAACCGGCCTTGAGCGAGGTCTCCACCGCGCCCGGACAGGCCACGCTGACCAGACCCGAACCGGCGCGGAGCGCCCCGAGTCCGGCCAAAAGCGGCGCCCCGGTCAGGCCGGCGCTGCCGCCGATGACCACCACCCGGCCGGCGCCGCCCTTGTGCAGGGTGCCGGGCACCGGGGGCAGGGCGTCCATGATCTCCGGGCGCAGGCGAAAGGCCCGGCAGGGATGGGCCGCTTTGACCGCGTTCGGAATGCCGATACCGCGCACGAGAAGTTTGCCCGTGTAGGGCGTGGCCTCGGCCACGGCCAACCCGGTCTTGGCTGCCTCGAAGGTCACCGTGGCCCCGGCGGTCACGGCCACGGGCGAAGGCCGGCCCGTCACCCCGGAAAGACCTGACGGGATATCCAGGGCGAAAACGAAGCTTCGGTCGGCGATCCCGTTGACCGCCTCGACCACGGCCCGCATGTCCGGGCGCAATTCCCCGGCAAAGCCGGTGCCGAGCAGGCCGTCCACCACGATATCCGGGGCGTTGCCCCGGGACAGGTCTGCCTTGGCCAGGGGGAGCATGGGCAGTTTGAGCCGGGCGGCGATGCGGGCGTTGAAGCCGGCTGCGCCCTTGTAACGGCCGCGCGGCCGGGCCAGGGCCAGGGTCACCCGGGCGCCCAGGCCGTCCAGATGCCGGGCCAGGGCCACGGCATCGCCGCCGTTGTTGCCCGGACCGGCCAGAAGCAGGACACGCGCGCCCCGCACGTCGCCGACCTCGCCGACCAGGGCGTGCATGGCCTCGCGGCTGGCGTTTTCCATGAGGGCCAGAAAGGACATTCCGGCCTCGGCCACACTGGCCGCGTCCCAGGCCGCGATCTCGGTCGGGGTGGGCAGCGGATCAAAGAAGCGGTCGTTGTCGTGGAGCATGGTGTCGATGCCTCCGGCGGCCAGGGAGGAGTGTTGCCTCTCTCTGGACTCTCTCCACCGGGGGGATCATCCCCCCGGCCCCCTGGAAAGGGGAATCGGGTATCCTGCGCGGGGGTGCCTTGCCTTCGGGTGGGGAGGT
>JAWRKJ010000301.1:0-4877 GCA_040307025.1 Desulfovibrionaceae bacterium
CACAGTAAATTTGATTAGATTTTACTTGGTTATTCGGACATTATCCGATTTTGGGGAGTGCTGGAATATTGTTTCGACCTCTCCCTCCACCTCCACCACGCCCGATATTCCCACCTTGGCAGTCAAGTTGCAGTCGCCCTGATCCACGTTTGTGTCAGGGATTGACGATAGTTCGTTGCTTGAACTTCGGCGATCAGCGCGCCTTTTTTGAGGTGTCAGTCGATTGTCAGCGCGCCGGCCTTCTTTTCCGTGGGAAAACCCATTCAAGCCGGTTTGGGATAGAGGTCCAACCCGCCGCAGAAGAAGTAGGTGGCGGTTTTGAAGTGTTCCCGGTTCCGGTAGCCACAAGCCCTGCGCTTGATGGCCATGCTCGGAGATCTCAAGGACCAGCGATCGTTCATTATGTGGGCCACGCTGTGGTTGTCCGAGTGCTGGCGCGCGACGAAACCGGGCGTCCCTGTCCTGGTATTCTCGGATTGGCGCCGGATCCCGGCCATGCCGGACGCCGTCCAGGTAGCTGGGTTCGAGTGGGGCTGGATAGTGGTTTGGCACAAACCGACAGCCAGGCCCATGCTGGGACCCTTCCAACGCGACGCCGAGTTCGCGGCCCATGCTGTCCACGCTCCGGCCAAGGCCCACTAAGGTCATCCAAAAGATCTCCCCGCACGGTGCGGGGGATTTCTCAAACTAACTTACACAAATTCTCAAACTAAGTTGCGCGTCCTACCCCGCTTTCCCCACTTGGGTATCAATAGGGTATCAAAAAGAAAAAGGGCCTTGCGGATTCTTTCCGTAAGGCCCTTGAACTTCCTGGTTGCGGGGGCAGGATTTGAACCTGCGATCTTCGGGTTATGAGCCCGATGAGCTACCGGTCTGCTCCACCCCGCGTCACGTGGAGAAACGTTTCTAGGCCCGGGAGGGCTTCCCGTCAAGAGAAAAATGTGGAAAATTCTTTCCGTCCCAAAAAAATCCGGTGGCGGACCCGAACATGACCCCATTCCACCATTTCTCCCTGATCATCCTCGGCGCAGTGGCCCTGGCCACTTCCCTGTTGCGTAAAAAAAAGGCAGGATACGTTGCCCTGGTCGGGGCGGGACTGCTGCTCACCGCGGCGCTCTTGGATTCCGACCCGGTCCTTGCCTTGGGAACCCTGGCCCTTTTGGCCATACGGTGTGCGTTCGGGGTGCGGCGTGCCCCCCAGCCAGCACCCAAGGCGCCCCCTCCCGGGCAAGACCCTTGACGATATCGACGGGGGTGGGTATTGAAAGAAGTTCATCACACTTACGGAGATCATGCATGAGCAAGAAAACATACCAGCCGAGCAAAATTCGCAGAAAACGCACCCACGGCTTCCTCGTCCGTTCCAGAACCAAAAACGGACAGGCTGTATTGCGCCGCCGTCGGGCCAAGGGTCGCAAACGTCTGGCTGCCTAGGCTTTGCCCCGGCGCACAGGGTCCGGACAGGAAAGGAATTCGCGGCCTGCTTCGAAGCGGGCCGCCGCTATCATGGCAGCTTCTTTCTCGTGTTTGCCCTGCCGCGACCGGACACGGACGCTCCGTGGCGACTGGGCATGGCCATCGGCAAGAAGGTCGGGAACGCCGTGGTCCGCAACCGCGTCAAACGCGTTTTGCGCGAGTGTCTGCGGCGTTGCGCACCCCAGGCCGTATCCTCCCTGGACATGGTGATCGTGGCCAAGAAATCCCTCGATCCCGCTGTCTTGACCCTGCGTTCGGCTTGCCGTGACCTGTGCCCCCTCCTGGAACGGATGGCTAAAGACTTCGGCCGCCCCCCGCGGTCGGGGAACGAAACTCCATGCGTAGTGCCGTCATCTGGGCCATACGATTCTATCGGCTCGCCATTTCACCCCTGAAGCCGCCGTGCTGCCGCTTCATCCCCACCTGCTCCGAGTATGCCTTGGAGGCTGTGGGCCGTTTCGGCATTGTGCGGGGCGGCCTGCTCGCCCTGTGGCGCATCCTGCGCTGCCATCCCCTGGCCCGGGGAGGCTATGACCCCGTGCCGCTAGCCCCCTGGCCGCGCCCCTGGGCGCTTCGCCGCGCCCCATCCTGCCGGCGCACCCACACCAATCGACGGGATTTGAAGGACAATGGAAAACAAACGCGTGATTCTGGCCGTGGTACTCTCCCTTGCCGTCCTCGTGGGCTGGAACTTCCTGTTCCCCCCGCAACACCCGGCCCCTAAGCCTGACCAGAAGCAAACAGCCCAGACGCAATCCAGCCCGCAACAGGCCAAACCGGCCCCGGCCGCCAAGGCCGAGGCCCTGTCCGCCTTCGCCCCCACCCCGGGCAAGAAAGTCACCGTGCAGACCCCCCTGTATACGGCCGTGTTCAATTCCAGCGGTGCCGTGCTCGACCGCTTCGAACTGAAAAACTTTCGCCAGACCATTGATCCCCAGTCCCCTCCCGTCGATCTCGTGGGTGACGGCGCCGGTGCCAAGGCCCCCCTCGGCCTCCTGGTCAACGGCACCCCGACCTGGCAAAACGTCGACTGGGCCGTGGAAGGCGGCGATCTGAACCTCGTTCCCGGCGCCTCCGGCTCCCTCGTCTTCACCGGCCGCATGGGCAACACCATCATCCGGCGGACTCTGACCTTTAGCGGCGACGGCTATCTGATCGAGGAAAAACTTTCCCTGTCCAATACCGGCGCCGAACCGGTCAAAAACCGTCTGGCCATGACCCTGGCCGTCAACCGCCTTTCGTCCGAGGGCAACAGCTATAACCCCACCCAGGCCGCCTTCTACGATACCTCGGGCCTGGAGCTCTACTCCAGCGAGAAGAAGCTGGCCGAGGGCATCGCGGATGAGAAGGTGGTTCGCTGGGGCGCCATCATGAGCAATTATTTTCTCGTCGGCGCCATCCCTGACACCGACGGCCTACACGGCAAGGCCAAGATCGAAAACGGCATCTTCCGGGTGGCCGTTGAAAAGGATGCCGGCGACATCGCGGCCGGCGGACGGGCCGATCTGACCGTGAACTACTTTCTCGGTCCCAAATCCCCGCATTACCTCGGCATGGCCCCGCAGAATCTGTCCGCCGCCATCGACTACGGATGGTTCGATTTCGTGGCCAAGCCGCTGCTCAAGCTGCTGCATTTCTTCTACAGCTACGTCGGCAACTACGGCGTGGCCATCATCCTGCTCACCGTGCTGATCAAGGCTATTTTCTGGCCCCTGTCCCACAAGAGCTACAAGTCCATGGAGCAGATGAAAAAGCTCCAGCCCTTGCTGAGCCAGTTGCGGGAAAAGTACAAGGGCGATCGCCAGAAGATGAACGAAGAGATGATGCAGCTGTACAAGACCTACAAGGTCAACCCGGCCGGGGGCTGTCTGCCCATGATCGTGCAGATCCCGGTGTTTTTCGGGCTGTACCAGGCCTTGCTGCATTCCATAGAACTTCGCCACGCCGCGTTCATCACGCATCTGCCGTTCACCAATCTGATCTGGCTCGCGGATCTGTCGGCTAAGGACCCGTTTTACATTACCCCACTGATCATGGGCGCGACCATGTTCATCCAGCAGAAGATGACCCCCGCCCCGGGCGATCCGACCCAGGCCAAGATCATGCTGCTTATGCCCGTGGTGTTCACGTTCATGTTCCTGAACTTCCCCTCGGGACTGGTCGTTTACTGGCTGGTCAACAACATCATTTCCATCGCCCAGCAATGGTGGATGCTCAGAAAAAAATCCTGATCCATCGTATCACCGAGCATCCCTGTCGCCATCGGGTCGTCCAGGAAGTGCCATCAAGGAGCGCGTATGAGTGAATTTCGGACCTTCAGCGGGAAAACCGTGGATGAAGCCATGGAGGAAGCCTGCCGGCAACTCGGCGTCCCCCGTGAAAAACTCGAAATCGAGATCCTCTCCGGCGGGTCTTCGGGCATCTTTGGGCTCGTGGGCAAGAAAAAAGCCCAGGTCAGAGCCCGCATCCGCGAGGAAATAAATCTCTTGCAGGAAATGTCCGGCAAGTCGGGCCAAAATGGCGCCGGCCGGCCGGATCGGTCGTCCCGCGCCCCGCGCGCGGCCAAGCCCAAGGCCGAAGCCCCGGTCCCGGCCAAAACCGAACCCGCGCCCGAAGCGCCGTGCCCGGTCGAGACGCCGGTTGGCGATGAGGTCACTCCCGCCGAGGCGACTCCTGTCGAGGCCGAATTGACCATGCCGGCCCCGGAAGTCCGGGCCGAAGCCCTGTCCCAGGCCCCGGTCGAACCCGAGGTCGACGAGGAACTGGTCGAACCTGAAGACGAGGCGTTTCCCGAAAACGAGGCCGCGGAGGACAATGCGCCCGCCCCTCGCCGGGAAGCCCGGTCCCGGTCGGAACGTCCGGCCGCTCCCGAGGTCCCGGCCGAACCCATGACCCCGGAACTGGAGACCCTGGTGCGCGAGGTCATGGAAAAGATGCTCGACGGCATCCTCGGGCAGATCCCGGATTTCGAGATTTCCGGCACCACCGAGCGCGTGGCCGTGCTCGTGCGCGACGAGGACAATTCCGGCCTGCTCATCGGCCGCGAAGGCCAGACCCTGTCCGCCATCCAGTATCTCGTCAACCGCATCGTCATCCGACGCTACGGCAACCCGGTCAAGGTCCAGCTCAATACCGGCGAATACCGTGAACGCCAGGACGACAACCTGCGCAAGATGGCCATTTTCCTGGCCGACAAGGCCAAGAGCCTGGGCCGGCCCCAATCCACCAAGCCTTTGTCCTCCTACCACCGCCGGGTCGTGCACCTGGCCCTGCAGGAAGACGAGGCCATCTCCACCCGCAGCAAGGGCGACGGTCCGCTCAAGCGCGTGCTCATCCTGCCGCGTTCCCGGGGCGAGTCCCACAACAACGGGCAACGCTCCTAGGCGCGACAGTCCCTGGAC
>JAWRKJ010000302.1:0-7399 GCA_040307025.1 Desulfovibrionaceae bacterium
CAAGCACCAGGGACGTCCCCTCTATGCCCTGGCCCGCAAGGGCCTGGACGCCCCGGTGAAGGAAAAGGATATTACCATTTTCGACGCCCAGGTCGTCTCCCTCGACCTGCCGTCGGCAACCTTCCGGGTCCGGGTCTCCACCGGCACCTACATTCGCTCCCTGGTCCACAGCCTGGGGAAGCGATTGGGCTGCGGTGCCGTGCTGACCGCCCTGACCCGGGAAGCGAGCAGCCCCTTCCGACTCGAAGGGGCCCACGGCCTGGACACGGTCCTGGCCGCCCCGGAAACGCTGCCCGAGCGGATCATACCGCTCGCGGCCGCCCTGCCCGACTGGCCCGTGGTGACGCTGGACGCCGCCGCGGCCGTTTTGGTCGGCCAGGGTGTCCGGCTGCCGGTCACCGACCCGCAGGCGACCGGCACCCGGGTCCTGCTCGCGGACGCAACCGGCCGTCCCCTGGCCCTGGCCCAGGCCACGGACACGGACGACGGCCCGAGGTGGGCCATCCTGCGCGGTCTCATCGGCGACCCGCAACCGGCCCGGCGCGGCGGCCCAAAGGCTTCCCCGCGTGGCGAGACACTGTAACCAGGAGGATATTGCTGTGGTCATGACCGCCGAAGACAAGGCCCACGTTATCACCGAGCACAAGAAGCACGAAGGCGACACCGGTTCCCCGGAGGTCCAGGTCGCCCTGCTCACGGCCCGCATCAGCTACCTGACCGAGCACTTCAAGGCCCATCCCAAGGATTTCCATTCCCGGACCGGTCTGCTCAAGCTCGTCGGACAGCGCCGTAAGCTTCTGAACTATTTGAAGAAGAAGGACATCCAACGCTACCGCGACCTGATCGCCAAGCTCGGTCTGCGCAAGTAAGCTCCCAACGGGGTCCGGTTCGCCGGACCCCGCCTTCCCGCGCATGCATTATGCGCGCCCATTGCCGGGAGCCGTCTCCCGGTAACCGTCGCGCCTGCTGCATGGCGGGAGGGCCCACTCCAACCGTCGCCTTCGCGTACGAGGTTCCCATGACATTGTCGTTTGACCCCACCCGACTCGAAACCACCATCGATGGCAAGACCATCATCCTGGAGACCGGCCGACTGGCCAACCAGGCCGATGGCGCCGTCTGGATCCAGTGCGGCGGCACCGTGGTCCTGGTCACGGCCTGCACCCAGGCCCTGGCCGAGGAAAAAGGCTTTTTCCCCCTGGTCGTGGACTACCAGGAAATGTCCTACGCCGCCGGGCGGATTCCGGGTTCGTATTTCCGCCGCGAGATCGGCCGGCCCTCCGAGCGCGAAGTGCTCGTGTGCCGCCTGATCGACCGTCCCTGCCGGCCGCTGTTTCCCAAGGGCTTCCGCGACGAAGTCCAGATCATCGCCACCGTGCTCTCGGCCGACGGCCAGGTCGAACCCGACGTGCTGGCCCTGACCGCCGCCTCCACGGCCCTGACCATCTCCAAGATTCCCTTCCAGGGCCCCATCGCCGGCGGCCGGGTCGGCTACATCAACGACGCCTTCGTGTTCAACCCCACCGTGGCTGAAATGGCGGCCAGCAAGCTGAACCTCGTGTTCGCGGCTTCGCGTGACGCCGTGGTCATGGTCGAAGGCGGCGGCCAGTTCGTGTCCGAGGAGCTGCTGGCCGACGCCCTGGAATGGGGCCATGCCCAGGTCCAGCCCCTGCTCGCCCTCCAGGAGCAGATGCGCGAAAAGGCCGGCAAGGAAAAGCTCGCCTTCACCCCGCCGGCCCCCATCGCGGAGCTGGAGGCCAAGGTGCGCGAGGTGGCCGAGTCCGGACTCAAGGCCGCCTTTGCCATCAAGGACAAGATGCCCCGCCGCGAGGCGCGCCGGGCCGTCAAGCAGGCGGTCATGGAGGCCGTGGTCGCGGCCTTCCCGGACCAGCCGCTCTACAAGATGAAGGCCGCTGACATCCTGGAGGCCATGGAGAAAAAACTCCTGCGGGCGCTGATCAAGGAAACCGGCATCCGGCTCGACGGCCGCAACACCACCACCGTGCGTCCCATCGGCATCGAAGTGGGCGTGCTGCCGCGGACCCACGGTTCGTCGCTTTTTGCCCGGGGCGAGACCAAGGCCCTGTGCGTGGCCACCCTCGGGTCCACCGGTGACGAGCAGAGGATCGAGACGCTCAACGGCGAGACCTCCAAGCGTTTCATGCTCCACTACAACTTCCCGCCCTACTGCGTGGGCGAGGTCAAAATGCTGCGCGGCCCGTCGCGCCGGGAAATCGGCCACGGCGCCCTGGCCGAGCGTTCGATCCTGCCCGTGCTGCCCGGCCCCGAGGACTTCCCCTTCACCATGCGCGTGGTCTCCCAGGTCATGGAGTCCAACGGCTCCTCGTCCATGGCCTCGGTATGCGGCGCGTCGCTGGCGCTCATGGACGCCGGCGTGCCGGTCAAGGAAGCCGTGGCCGGCATCGCCATGGGCCTGATCAAGGAAGACGACGCGTTTCTCGTGCTCACGGACATCCTCGGCGACGAGGACGCCATGGGCGACATGGACTTCAAGGTGGCGGGCACGGCCCACGGCGTGACCGGCATCCAGATGGATATCAAAGTCACGGGCATTCCCCAGGCGGTCATGCGCCAGGCCCTCCAGCAGGCCCGCGAAGCGCGGCTCCACATCCTCGGCCGCATGGCCGAGGTGCTTGCCGCGCCGCGTCCCGAACTCTCGCCCCTGGCCCCGCAACTGGCCGTGGTCATGATCAATCCGGAAAAGATCCGCGAAGTGATCGGACCTGGCGGCAAGAACATCAAGGCCATCACGGCCGAAACCGGCGCCTCCATCGACATCGAGGATTCGGGCAAGATCTCGATTTTCGCCCCGACCCTCGAATCCTTGGAAAAGGCCCGGGAGCGGGTCCAGTACTACGACCAGCACGCCGATGTGGGCGCCAACTACTCGGGCAAGGTCAAAAAGATCATCGACTGCGGCGCTATCGTCGAGATCCTGCCGGGTCTGGAAGGGTTGGTCCACGTGTCCCAGCTCGACGTCGACCGGGTGGAAAGCCCCTTTGACGTGGTCAAGCTCGGCCAGGAAATCGAGGTCAAGGTGCTGGAGGTGGAACCCACCGGCCGCATCCGGCTCTCGCGCAAGGCCGTGCTCAACGAGCAGCGCGGCATTGCCTACGATCCGGCCGACTATGCCAAGACCGGCGGCGCCGGACGCGGCGGTGACCGGCGTCCCGGTGGCGACCGTCGCGGCGGCTATGACCGCGATCGCGGCGGCGACCGTCGCGGCGGTGAGCGCGACTAGACAAAAGACCCATGCGGGAGCCGGGGGAGAGCCTCCGGCGGCCAAAGGGCGGGGCCCTTTGGAAACCCTTCCGAAAAAGACCAAGGGGATGGCCAGAAATGGCTGTCCCCTTTTTTTTCGGCCAGACGGCGTTTTTCCTGACGGGCAATCCGCCCTTCGATCTCGCGGCACTCCTCGCCGGGATTCCAAAGGGCGCGAGCCCGTTGGCCGCCGCAGGCGTCTCCTTCGACCACACTTGTGCAATGGCCTCCACCCGCGCGTCCACCCCCAAAAAAAGCCCGGCCGGAGCCGGGCTGTATGGGCAAAGCTGGTGCGGAGTGTTTACCAATAGGGATTGTCCACGGGCACCACGTAGGTCTGGACTTGGTCGTCGACGCGCAGGGTCACCCGCAAGGCCACGATGGACACCGTGTTCGGAAAGTAGAAGTAGCCGGGAATAAGCGTCGAGGGCATGATGGGATTGGGGCGCCAGGCATAGGTGCCCATTTCCTGGTACAGGCTCGACCGGTACTGGTCCATGGACGGCCGCTGGGTCAGGGCCATGCCGCCGATGGCACCGGCGCCGGCGCCGATCAGCGCGCCCGGTCCGGCCCCCCAGCCGCCGTTGAAGCCCGAACCGATAAGCGCGCCCAGGCCCGCGCCCACGGCCGCGCCGGTCAGGCCGCCGACCACGGCCGCCTCGGCGCTTTTCTTGTAAGCCGTAGAGGCGAACACCACCTCGGAGGCCTGCTGCACGGAATACGGGCCGTACTCCTCCCCGCCCGGGCCGATGCCGGCGCATTCCTGGGTGTAGATCACCGGCATCCGGGAGGAATGGTTGTGCACGATCAGCAGGATCGGCGACAGCCCGGCCTCGTAATAGTTGATGCCGCGCCCCTGCCATTGGTAGCGGACCGCGCCGAGATCCCATTCGGCCGTGCGCACGCCATGGGGCAAGGTGGCCGGATCGACCACGCTTGTCATCTGGGGCTGGGGAGCCGTGTAGGTGGCGCAGGACGCAAGCGCAAACGACAGCAGCGCAATGACCAGCAAACGGCCCGCGATCGCGTGGGGAACGGAAGATTTCATAGGTCCTCGTGGGAAGGTTTGCCCCCGGTCCGGACTGGCCGGGAGGAACGTCCAAATTGCCGCCGTCGCGGCGGGTATCGAGACGAAGCCGATACCCGAGACCTCGCCTAGCTCACCAGCACCCCGGCGTAGCCCACCACCTGCCGGATATCGCCGGTCACCTCGCCCGAGGTGGCATACGCGGCCAGCTTCGCCTCGCCGGCCCCCAGGGCCTTGGCCAGGTGGAGCCCCAGCACCATGGGCAGCACGCCGCACATGGTGATGCCCTGCTCGCGCACCACGGCATACAGGCCCTCGGGATCGAGGTCCAAAATCCGGGACAGGGCCAGACCGTCAAGCCTCCGGGCCGCGTCATGGGGCACATAGTGGCTCATGTCGGAACTGACCACGATGGAGACCGGCGTGCCGCCGCCGGCGATGACCTCGGCCATGGCCGCGGCCACCTCGGCCAGCACCCGGGGATCGGGCTCGGCCACGGCCACCGGAACCACCCGGCAGTCCGGATTGGTGAGGCTTAAAAAGGGCAGGACCACTTCCAGGGAATGTTCCCGCAGATGCGCCTCGGCATCGGGCGTCAGCCGGGGCTCGGCCGCGACCAGGGCGGCCGTGAGTTCCCGGTCCACGGCCACGGTCCGGCCCGGAATGGCCCAATCGCCGCCCGGCCACACGGCCAGACGGCGTCCCCGGCCGGTATGGTTGGGCCCGAAAAGCAGCAGCCGATCGGCCAGCCGGGCCGCGCCCATGGTCCGGCCGGCCACGGCGCCGGAAAAGACGTAGCCGGCGTGGGGGACCATGGCGAGCAGCGTGGGCGTGGTTTCCGCCGGACCGGCCTGGGCCAGGCAGGCCTCCACCTGACCACGCAGTTCCTGGGCCTGCCCGGGATAGAACTGGCCCGCCACCACCGGGTGGCGGATCTGGGACGGATCATGGGCGGCAAGTGCCATCATGCCTCCTTGCCGCCACATCCGCACCGGGGCGTGGCGGCGGTATGGCCCTCTTACCGCCTTTGCAACCGGCCTGGCAAGACTACGCCCCGAGGCCCTCTGTCGTGCCACGAGAAAAGTTGCCGCGGGCCCCCCTAGGGGGACTGGGACAGGGCATTGATGCGGTTTTGCAGGCCGTTTGCCGCCAGGTCCGAAGCGGCCATCTTGCCGTACAGGGAATCCGGGGCGGCATCGCGCATGGCGGTCAGGGTTTTGCGCCAGCCGTCGGTATCGCCCATGGCGTTCTGGATGGCGGCGATGCGCAACTGGTTGGCGGCCCAGTCGTCATCGCCCTCGCGGCACATGAGGGCGTACTGCCCGGCCCATTTGAGGGACTGGGGATACTGGCCCAGGCCGCGCGTCGACTCGACCAGGATATTGAGGGCGCCCTTGAGCTTGTCCGGGGCCGTGCCCGCCTCCCGAAACATGGCCACGGCCTCGCCGGCATAAAGCTGGGCCTTTTCGAGCTCCTTGCGGGCCATGGCGTCCTTGGCCATGTAGTACATGGCAAAGCAGCGCTTGCCGGATTCGAGATCCTGATCGCCGGCGAGCATCTTCCACAACTGGCGGCTGCGGGTCGTGTCGCCGAGGTTTTCCAGGGCCTCGGCCACCATGTATTCCACGGTCCGCCGCTGGCTGGCCCCGAACCGCCAGCCCTGGACCTTGCGGGCCAGATCCACGACGCCCTGCCAGTCCCGGTCGTCCTGGTACATGGTCAGGGCCATCATGAGGGCCATGAGGCCATTGGCATCCTCTTTGGGACCGATAAAGGGCAACGCCTCGGCCAAGGCCTCGCGGTGGGAGCCCGTGCGCATGAAGGCCAGGGCCAGGCCGAGGCGGGTCTGGTCGGAAAGCTTGTCCCGGTTGGCGGCGAGCACGGGGTTGTCGCGCCAGCTTTCCACGAGCCGGGCATAGTCCTGGCGCGGCAGGCGGTCGGCAGCCATCTTTTCGAAGGCCTTGACCGCCACCTCGGTGGCCCGGGGGGCCAGGTCGCTGTGGGGATAGCGCTCCAGGAACCGGGCCGCGGCCTTGAGGCTGCCGGGGTAGTTCTGGCGATAAAGCAGCCACATGGCCAGCTTGATCTGGGCCAGGGGAGCCAGGGGACTGTCGGGGTGGTCGCGGATGATGCCGTTGTAGATGTCCTCGGGACTGTCGGCGGCGGGCTTGTCGAACAGGGAAAACATCTCGCCGATGCTCGGCTGGTCGTGCACGCCCTGCTCGGCCAGACGCATCTTGGCGATCAGCCCGCCTTCGGCGTCGGGATAATCCTTGACGGCCAGATTGTAGAAATCCACCGAGGCCGCCCGATTGCCGAGTCTGGCATAAATGTCCCCGAGACGGGCCAGAACCAAATCGGTATCCTTGACCTTGGGCTCGAGGTTGTAAAACATCATGTAATCGTCCCGGGCCTTCTTGATGTCGCCGTTGCGGTAGGCAATATCGCCGTTGATGCGCAAGATCTGAGGATAGTCGATGTAGTAGCGCGGCCAGCGCTTGTCGATGTAATCGGCAATCTGGGCCGCTTCCTTGTAACGCCCGACCTTGACCAGGGCCTTGGCCAGGCCCATGGCACCCTCGCGCACGTATTTGCTCTCGGGGAACTTCTCGATCAGATTTTGATATTCCGTGATCGACTTCTTGTAGTCGCCGTGGTCGAAATAATATTCGCCCCAATAGAAGTTGACCAACGGCACGTTGGCATCGGTGGGATATTTTTTGGTCAGGACGTTGAAATAGCCCTTGGCCTCGGGCAGGTTGCCCACCCGCAGATTGAGCAGCCCCAGTTGCAACAGCGCTTCCGGCACCCGATAGGAATTGGTGTTGTAGTTGATGGCTTCCTGGAAGGCCCCCTGGATTTCGTCATAATGGGCGGCCGGATCGTCCTTGTACATATCGGCAAAAAGGGCGGCCAGGGAGTGAAGCACCTCCTCGCGCAGCTCCTTGTCCAAATTCTTCTTGAGCTTGAGGCTCTCCAGCATGTTTTTCGCCCCGAAGAAATTCCCACCCAGCTTTTCCGCCTGGGCCGCGACCAGGACATTGGTGTCCAGGGCCTTCTCGGATTCCGGGGCCGGCTTGGGCTCGGCCC
>JAWRKJ010000303.1:0-14853 GCA_040307025.1 Desulfovibrionaceae bacterium
AAGACCGGCGCCCCCCGGGTGATGCTCCCGGTGACGCCCGGCACGGGCCCGGCACGGGAAAAGATCCCGGCCTCGCCCCCGCGTCCGGCGTCCGCCGATCGCGCGGGCAAACCGCCCCGCCCGGAGCGTCCGGCGCCCCCAGGCCGTTCCCATGGTCGGCCCCAGACTTCCCGGCCGCCACGTTCCGGGCCGGCCTCCGGCTCCGACCGGTCGCGTTCCGGTCCATCCAGGAGCAAGCCTGGGTCAGGCCGTCCCCGCAAGCGTAGTGGCTGACCCCGGCAACATCGCTTCGGTTGCGGTCGTGCCGCGTGCAGTGGCGTGATGCCCGCCACGTCGCGGGGTGTGGTTGTCGCTTCCGGTGAAAAGGGGTACTGCATGGGCCACCGCAAACCGGCCGTAGTACAGGCCCGAAGGGGGAACTCTCTATGGAAGTCACGCAGACCGGCATTCCCGGTCTTGTCGTTCTTAAGCCGAAGGTCTTTGGTGACCATCGGGGATTTTTTCTCGAAACCTACAGTCGCCGAACTTTTGCCGCTGCCGGTTTGGATTATGATTTCGTCCAGGACAATCATGCCCGCTCCGGCCCCAAGGGTGTGTTGCGCGGTCTGCATTACCAGTGTCCGCCCACGGCCCAGGCCAAGCTCGTGTGGGTGATACAGGGCGCGGTGTTCGATGTCGTGGTGGATTTGCGCCGCGGCTCCCCCACCTACGGCCGCTGGTACGGCCTGGAACTGTCCGCGACCAATTTCCTGCGGCTCATGATCCCGCGCGGCTTTGCCCACGGTTACGTCACCCTGACCGAGGGCGCGGAATTTTGCTACAAGGTCGACGCGCCGTACTCTCCGCCCGACGAGGCCGGCATCCGCTGGGATGACCCGGATATCGCCATCCCGTGGCCGGTCACCGAGCCGGTGCTGTCGGACAAGGATAAGATCCTGCCTGCCCTTTCCCAGATGGAGTCCCCGTTTACGTACGCCGGGTAATGTCCGGCTCTTGCCAGGGGTGCCTGGCGTGACGCCGGATTCAAATCCGGGGGAGCCGCACCCGTGGCGCAGCTGTGCGCCGCACCATCCGCCAAAGATCTGCCGGGACACGCCGGCGCCATAAGCTCGCCCTGACATTTCCCGTGATTCGGCCCTTGCTCCCACTGGCACAAGCGATCATCGTGCGCTATGACGATGCTACCGTTCACGAAGCGCCCGTGGCCCCGAGATTTCTGGCGGTCACAGGGGCTTCGGGGATTCGTGAATTTTTTCATTAGGCCTTGACACGGTCGTTACGGCCTAGGTAGAAAGCGCGGTGCGAGACTCTAGCGCCTGGGCGAGGGGATGCCCCCAGGCCAAGGCGGGCGGGTGGTAAAACGTCCGCATTTCTGACGCGTTGCCCGCACGGGGCAACCGACGTCACGTGTCTTCGCGCGTGGCGGAAAACAACCAACGGCAATGGGCAGGGGAAGTATGGAGGAGAAAAGATCGAATGCGGTCGGAGGCGTCGGCGGTCTGGTGCTTTGTACCTTGATCGGCTTCGTCGGCGCCCTCGTGGTGGGATGGGTCGTCTTTCCCAAGCTGCTGTTCAGCGAAAAGACGCAACCCCTCCGATTCAGTCATACCATTCACACGCGCGTTGGCCTCAAATGTGAGAAGTGCCATCGCCTTGGCTCCGACGGCCGGTTCGTCGGCCTGCCCACCCTGGAAACCTGCGCTTCGTGCCACAAAAACGAGACGTCCGTCCCCACGGCCAACGCCAAGGAGATCGATAAATTCGTGAAAAAGTACGCGAAGACCGACACGCAGGTGCCCTGGCTCGTCTATCAGTATCAGCCCGACAACGTGTTCTTCTCCCACGCCGCCCACCAGGGATTCGCCTGCTCCCAGTGCCATCCCGATGTGGCCAAGATGGACAGTCCTCCGGCGTATTTTGAGAATCGGTTGAGCGGCTACAGCAAAGACACGATGAAGATGTGGCAATGCGAACGCTGCCATGCCGCCATGGGCACCAGCAACGCCTGCTTCGTCTGCCACAAATAAGGGGGGAGAAATGGGACTTGATCGCAGAGCTTTCCTCGGGCTCGTGGCGGGTGGCGCCGTTGGCACCCTTTGCACCCCCATTCCGTGGAAACTGATTGATGATGCCGCCATCTGGACCCAGAACTGGTCCTGGATTCCCAGAGTGCCCAAGGGACAGATCGATTACGTGGCCACCAGCAGCAAGTTGTGCCCGGCCGGCGAGGGCCTGCGCATCATGCGCGTGGCCGGCAAGCCCGTGACCGCCGCCGGCAATCCGGACCATCCCCTGTCCCGGGGAGGCGTGTCCGCCCTGGCCCGGTCCGAAGTGTACATGCTCTACAGCCCGTCCCGGATCAAATCGCCGCTCAAAAAGTCCGGCAAGCGCTTCGAGCCCATCACCTGGGAGCAGGCGCTGGCCGAGATGGCCGAAAAGCTCGGCGCGGCCAAGGGGTCCGTGGCCTGTTTGTCCGGTGACGCCTCCGGCACCATAAACGAAGTGCTTTCGGCCTTCGTGGCCAAGCTCGGCGGCCCGGGCACCTTCCTGGCCCCCACCGAGGCCCAGGCCGCGGCCAAGGGCATGAAGCTCATGGGCGGGGTGGGGCAGCCCGGCTACGATTTCGAAAACGCCGACACCGTGCTCGTGCTCGGGGCCGACATCTTCGAAACCTGGGGCACCTCGACCCGCAACCGCAAGGCCTTTGGCGCCGCCCGTCCGGTGGGCCAGAAGCCGAAAAACAAGTATATCTACGTCGGTCCGACCCGCAACAACACCGCGGCCGTGTGCGACCAGTGGATTCCGGCCGGCGCCGGCGATCTGGGCATCGTGGCCCTGGGGATTGCCTGGCACCTCCTCAACAAGGGTGTGGTGCAGACCGGCGCTCCGGGGTTTGACACCTTCAAGGCCGTGGTCAACGGCGGTTTCGATCCCGAGGCCGTGCGGCGCGCCACGGGCATCGTCCCCGCGACCCTGGCCGAGGTCGCCAAGAACCTGGCCATGGCCAAGGCGCCCCTGGTGGTGACCGGTTCGCCCTGCGGCCAGGGACTGGGCGCGGCCCCGTTCATGGCCGGCATGGCCATCAACCTGCTGCTCGGGCGCATCAACCGTCCCGGCGGCGTCTATGCCCTGCCGGAACTGGCCTCGGTGGTTCCGGGCGCCGTGAGCCAAGCCAAGCTGCTCGACGCCGACCTGCCCGGATTCCTCAAGGGTGTGGCCGCGGGCAAGACCCCGGCCCCCAAGGCCCTGCTCGTCTATGACGCCAACCCGGCTTACGGCCTGCCCGAGACCGCGACCATGGCCCAGGCCCTGGAAAAGATTCCCTTCAAGGTCAGCTTCGCCTCGTTCATGGACGAGACCGCGGCCCAGTGTGATCTGATCCTGCCCAATTCCCTGCCGCTCGAACGCTACGACGACGTGGCCACGCCCTACGGCGCGGGTTTTTGCATCTACAGCCTGGTGCGGCCCATCCAGAAGCCCATCCACGACACCCGGCCCACCGGCGACGTGATCCTGGCCCTGGCCAAGAAGATGGGGATCGACTGCAAGTTCGACACCTTCCTGGCCGTGCTCAAGGAGAAGGTGGCGGTTTTGGCCAAGGCCGGCGGGTTCGTGGCCACCGACGTCATGCCCTGGCAGGTGGCGGCCGGCGCCAAGGCTCCGGCGCTGCCCGGCAACCTCTGGCAGGCCCTGGAAAGCGGCGCCGCCTGGACCATGGTCGGCCAGGTCAGCCAGACCGGCCTCGGCTATGGGGCGGATGTCCTGGCCAAGGCCGTGAAGCCCTCGGCCAAGCCCGGCGCCAAGACGGCGGTCCTCGCTCCCTACGCCCAACTGCGGACCGGCACCCCGACCACGGGCATTCCCTGCCAGGACCTGACCCTGGTCCCGGATACCGAACTCGTGGGCGAAACCACCCTGGTGCGCTGCAATGCCGCCACGGCCAAGGAACTCGGCCTCAAGAACGGTGCGTCCGTGACCCTGGAAGGCGCGGGCATCCGCTGCCAGGCCAAGGTCCATGTCTTCGAGAGTGTCATGACCGGCGTGGTGTCGGCTCCCCTGGGGTACGGCCACACTGCCTTCGACATCTTCAGCAAAGGCAAGGGGGCCAATTACCTGGGCCTGATGACCGTGGCCGAGGAACCTGGCACCGGTCTGTCCACCTGGACGGCCTCGGAAGTCAAAATCGCCTAGCGCGAGTCAAAGGGAAGCCGACATGTCCTCACACTTCAAGGAATTCCCGATCACCTGGGGCATGGTGATCGACATCGACAAATGCACCGGCTGCGGGGCCTGCATGGCCTCCTGCCAGACCGAGAACAATATCAACCCCCAGCCCGAGGCCTCCAACAAGCTGCGGTCCACCTCGTGGATGCTCGTCTACGAGCTGACCAATGACAAGGCCTTCCCGGACCATGACATTGCCTACCTGCCCCGGCCCTGCCAGCAGTGCGGCAATCCGCCCTGCGTGTCCGTGTGCCCGGTCGTGGCCACGGAAAAAAACGAGGACGGCGGCATTGTCAGCCAGATCTATCCGCGCTGTATCGGCTGCCGGTACTGCGTGGCCGCCTGTCCCTACCATGTCCGTTACTTCGGCTGGTACGATCCGGTTTGGCCCGAAGGCATGGAAAAGACCCTGTCGCCCCTGACCTCGGTTCGTCCCCGCGGTGTGGTGGAGAAGTGCACCTTCTGTCACCACCGCTGGACCCTGGCCAAGGACGCCGCCCGGGCAAAGGGCAAGGACCCCGACAATCTCGAGGACGGCGCTTATGTCACCGCTTGCGTCCAGAATTGCCCCTCCGGGGCCCTCAGCTTCGGGGATATCAAAAATCCCAAGCACAAGGTGCACGAGCTGATCAAATCCCCGTATGCGTTCCGGCTGCTCGAACGCCTGGGCACCAATACCCAGGTCTATTACATCAGCCGTCGGGAGTGGGTGCGCAAGCTCGGCGACAACTACCTTAAAAGCGAGTAATTCGGGGGGGACGCAATGAGCTTCATCGAAACTGAAAAAAACTGGTACCCCGAAGGGGTCGAGCGCTGCTCCCTGGGCAAGTTCGCGGGCTGGCTGGGCGGTCTGGGCGTTGTCGCCCTGATCGGCTTCATCGCCATGATCGTGTGCTTCGCCTACGGCCTGGGTGTCACCGGCCTCGACAACTACTTCGGGTTCGGCCTGTGGATCACCTTTGACCTGGCCGTGATCGCCCTCGGGGCCGGCGCCTTTTTTACGGGGCTTTTGCGCTACATCATTCGTATCGACGAACTCAAAAACATCATCAACCTGACCGTCATCAAAGGCTTCATCTGCTACTCCGGGGCCATGCTCATCCTGTCCCTGGACGTGGGCCAGCCGATCCGGTCATGGTTCGGTTACTGGCACCCCAACGTCCACTCGATGCTGACGGAAGTTATCTTCTGCATCACCTGCTACCTCATGGTGCTCATCATCGAGTACGTGCCGCTGATCCTTGAACAGAAGCAGATCAACAAGATCCCGTTCCTGCACAACCTGGCCCACCAGATGCATGTGGTCATGCCGCTTTTTGCCGGCATCGGCGCCTTCCTGTCCACGTTTCACCAGGGGTCGCTCGGCGGCATGTACGGTGTCATGTTCGCCCGGCCCTACGCCTACCGCGACGGGTTTTTCATCTGGCCCTGGACGTTCTTCCTGTTCGTCCTATCCGCCATTGCCTCGGGCCCGTGCATGACGGTGCTCATTTGCGGCTTCATGGAAAAGCTCACCGGCCGCAAGCTGACCACCTATCGCATCAAGTCGCTTATGGCCAAGATCGGCGGCACCATGCTGCTGTTCTACATGGTGTTCAAGTACCTCGACACGTGGGCGTGGGTCACCAATGTCCTGCCCCGGGCCGGCCTGACCTTCGACCAGATGTTTTACGAGCTGGTCTACGGCCGCTGGTTGCTGTTCACCGAACTCGTGCTGTGCCTGGCCGTGCCGGTGGTATTTTTACTCACCCCGCTGCGCCGCAAGCCGGCCTTCATGTACTCCGGCGCCTTCCTGGCCTGCGTGGGCGTGGTCATCAACCGCTACGTCTTCACGGTCCAGTCCCTGGCCGTGCCGGTTCTGCCCTTCACCAAGTGGGTGGTGTACTCCCCCAACTGGGCCGAGTGGACGACCTCGCTTATGGTCATCGCTTACGGCTTCATCATCATGAGCCTGTCCTACCGGTATCTGCCGATCTTCCCCCAGGAAGTGTCGCTCAACCGGAAGTAAGCATGCTCCCTTAGACGACCGCTAAGCCGGCCGCACCCTGGGTGTGGCCGGCTTTTTTTGTGATGCCCGAAAGTCGATTTTCCTATTGGCAGTTCTCTTCACGGTGCCGGGATTTCAAAGGGCGTAGCCCATTGGCCGCCTGAGGCGTCTCCCCCACCTCCGGCCACCGCCTCCCGCGAAACCTTGCCGACCGGACTCCGGGTGACTATACCCGAAGCCACAACCGCAAAGGATACGTTGCCATGTCCCAAAGCACGCGCGCTACCCATATGCTGGCCAAGGCCGGCGTCGCCTTCACGGTCCGCCAGTACACCTACGAATCCGGTACCGAGCACATCGGCTTGCACGCCGCGGCCGCCATCGGCGAAAATCCCGCACGCGTGCTCAAGACCCTCATGGTCACGATCGACGGCAAGCCGGCCTGCACGGTCATCCCGTCCGACCGCGAACTGTCCATGAAGCGGGTGGCGGCGGCATTCGGCGGCAAGACCGCAGCCATGCTGCGTCCGGCCGATGCCGAGCGCCTCACCGGCTACCATGTGGGTGGCATCAGTCCCTTCGGAGCGAAAAAACGGGTGCCCGTAGCCATCGAGGAGGGGGTGTTTGTCGAGCCGTACGTCATTATAAACGCCGGCCAGCGCGGGGTCATGGTCGAGCTTGCCCCGGCCGATGCGCAAAAGGTGCTCGGCGCCCTGGTCGCGCCGCTTCTGGCCTGACGGCCGGGACCCGTCATGGCCGATCCGCGCGTCCTTCTCAAGCAGATCTTCGGGCACGAGAGCTTTCTTGGCCCACAGGAAGCGGTCATCAGCCATGTGCTGGCCGGTGGCGATGCCTTGGTGCTCATGCCGACCGGCGGCGGCAAGTCCCTGTGCTACCAGATTCCGGCCCTGGCCCGGCCGGGAACGGCCATTGTCCTGTCCCCGCTGATCGCGCTCATGCGCGACCAGGTCCGGGGGCTGGACGCCCTGGGCGTGCGGGCCGCGTGCCTGCATTCGGGGCTGGCCCCAGAGGTCGGGCGCCAGATCCTGGAACGCCTGGGCGCCGGAGCGTTCGACATCCTCTATGTTGCCCCGGAACGCTTCATGACCCCGGCCTTCCAGACTCTTTTGGCCGGCATCCCCCTGGCGCTTTTCGCCATTGACGAGGCCCACTGCGTGTCCCAGTGGGGGCATGATTTCCGGCCGGAATACCTGCAACTGGCCGTCATTCCCGAGCGCTTCCCGGGCGTGCCGCGGCTGGCCCTGACCGCCACCGCCGACGGCCCCACCCGGGACGATATCCTGTGCCGTCTGCGCCTGGAGGCGGCCAAGATCTTTTCCACCGGCTTCGACCGGCCCAATATCCGCTACACCGTGGAGCCCAAGGATCATCCCCGGCGCCGCCTCTTGCGCTGGATCACCGAGGAGCACCCCGGCCAGTCGGGCATCGTCTACCGCCTGTCCCGGGCCAAGGTCGAGGATCTGGCCGACTGGCTGTGCGCCCAAGGGGTGACGGCCCTGGCCTACCACGCCGGCTTGTCCGCGGCCGAGCGCGATCGGCGCCAGGACCGGTTCATGGTCGAGGACGGCCTGGTCATGGTGGCCACGGTGGCTTTCGGCATGGGCGTGGACAAACCCGACGTGCGCTTCGTGGCCCATCTCGATCCGCCCAAGAGCCTGGAGGCCTACCACCAGGAGACCGGCCGAGCCGGGCGCGACGGGGCGCCGGCCGAGGCGCTCATGCTCTATGCTCCGGCGGATTTCGCGGCCTTGCGCCGGCTCATCGCGCCCGAGGACGGGGACACGGCCCGCAAGCGCATCGAATTGGCCAAGCTCGACGCCCTGGTCGGCTACTGCGAGTCCGACACCTGCCGCCGCCAGACCCTGCTCGGCTATTTTGGTCAGGACCTGCCCGAACCGTGCGGGAACTGCGATGTCTGTGCCGATCCCACCGAACCGGTAGACGCCACCATCCCGGCCCAGAAAGCCCTGTCCTGCGTGTTTCGCACGGGCCAGTGCTTCGGAGCGGGCCACCTCATCGACGTGTTGCTCGGCCGGGAAACCGTTCGCATGGAACGCTTCGGCCACCATGCGGTCAGCACCTTCGGCATCGGAAGCGAACTCACCCGGGACCAGTGGCGGGCCGTGTACCGGCGGCTGGCCGCCATGGGGGCCCTGGCCCCGGACAGCGAAGGCCATGGCGGCCTCATGCTGACCCCGATCGCCTGGGACATCCTCAAGGGCCGGCGTGGCCTGACCATGCGTCTGCCGTCACCGGACCAGAACCGGGGCGGACGGCGTTCCCGCGAGGCCCGAGTGCGGCGCAGTTGGGTGCAGGAATACCTGGACCGGCCCGAGGATCTGGCTTTGTGGGAGAAGCTTCGGGCCTGGCGCGCGGAAACCGCCCGGCAGGCCGGTGTGCCGCCCTACGTGGTGTTCCACGACCGGACCCTGCTCGAACTCGTGCTGTGCCAGCCCGGCGATCCGGATGGTCTGGCCGCGGCCAGCGGCATGGGGCAGGCCAAACTCGCGAAATACGGTTCGGCCCTGTGGGCGATCCTGGCCGAGCACTACGCCGGCCACGGGCGCGGGCCGGTTCGGGCGACCGTTCCGGTCGCGCAGATGCCTCCCTCCCCGCCACGGGAACCGGGCGAAACGGCGGCGATCAGCGTGGAATTTTTTCGTGAACTGGGATCGGTTGCGGCCGTGGTGGCCAGGCGGGGACTCAAGCCCGGGACGATCAGGGGCCATCTTCTGGCTTTCGTGCGCCGGGGCGAATTGGGAGCCCGGGACGTATGCGGCCTGCCTGAAACGGTCTGCGCCCGGGCCGAGGCGGCCCTGCTCGCGGCACGCCGGGAAGGGGAGATCGGTCTGGCTCCCGTGTTCGAGGCCCTGGACGGGCAGGTCACCTACGAGGACCTGCGTTGTCTGGAAGCCGGGCTCTGGGCCTCCGGCCGCCTGGTCGGGCAGGGCGGCGTCGGCGACGCTTCCGCAGAATAGTTCAGGGCGCTTTGCCTGCGGTTGAAACGGCGGGCTGCAGCTTTTGCGCTGCCAACTGCGCGATGTTGTCCGATTTGGGCAAAAGCGTGATGACGGCGCGGAACCGGGCCTGGGCCGTGGCTTGGTCGCCCTGGGCCGCACTGGCCACGCCTTCCTCGTACAACCGCTTGGCCTCGGCTCCGATGCGGGGGCGCAAGGTTTCGAGCTTTGCCTGGGCGTCCTTGGCCTCGGGATAGAGCGCGACGATCTTGGATAGGATCTGATAGGCTTCCACCGGCTGTTTTTGTTCGATCAGGCGTTGGGCAAGAGCCAGGTCGGCCGCCGCCCGCTCCGTCAGGGACGCTTGGATGGCCTCGATTTTTCGACGGACTTCGGCCTGATGGACGGGATTCGTTTCCAGCGCGGCGATCCGGCGATACGCGAGCAAGGCCTTGAATTGGGCGCCGCTTTTGAGGTTGGCTGCCGCTTCCTTTTGCAGGACACGCAATTGCTCCTGCCGCTGACGGGCATTGTCGACCTTTCCCTCAGAGGCTTGCCGGAGGGCTTTGTTGCGGATCTCGATATCGCTGAGAATGTCGTTGGCCTCGGGCAGGTTCGGGTCGATGGCCAAGGCTGCGCCCAAGGCCGCTCGGGCTCCGGCCATGTCGCCCGTGGCCATGCGATGCTCGGCATCGCGCAGGTGGGGTTGAACCGCTTCACGAGTCAGGGCCGTGTGGAGTTCACGCTGGCGGATCAGTTCGGCCTGTTTTTTTTCCTTGTCCTCAATGGATTCCAGAAGCCGTTTGGCCTCCTCGTTGCCGCATTCGAGACGCAGGATGCTCTGCAGGCGTTCCTTGGCTTCTTCGTTATTACCGGCATCGGCCAGGTGGCGGGCCTGGAAAAGCAGGCTTGAGAGCCTGCACATGTCTTTGGTGTTGTCCGCGACCAATTCCTTGGCCCATTCTGTTTGCAGACGGGATTCCCGCGAGGTGGAGTAGGCTGCCAACAAGACCGCGAGGGTCACCAGGACGAGGAGTCCGACACTGGCTCCAAGCAGCAGTTTTTTGCGGCCGAACCAGGGCGCTGGCGTTGCATCGCGCGGATCGTAGCCGGCCTCGTCCAAGGCCAGGCGCAGCCGTGACGGGCCGATGGTCAGCACATCGCCGTCGGCCACGCCGGAGACCTGGATGGGGGCGCCATTTTTGAGGGTGCGCATCTCTGGATTGAGATTGACAGCGGTCCAGCGGCCGTAACGCATCTCAATGCGCGTATGTTCCTGGGCGATTCCGCCGGCTTTGATGACAAGATCGCAACGGTCGGCGCGTCCGATGAGCAGGCTGGTGGTGAAACGTATGCACATGCCCTGGTTCGGTCCATCGATGACCTCCACGGCATAGGGGCCGGCGCCGTGTACAACCGGCTGGCTCTGCTCTTCATTCTCGACGTCGTAGGCGATGATCTGGGCGATTTTGGTCATAGGCTTTTTCACCGCGGGCCGTGCGCAGCACGGAAGCGCCGCAGCCGACGCGGAATTTGGACGTCGTTGATGTCGCAATGAGGGGGATTCTGGCCTTGGGGAGGTCCATCACAAAAAATGGCCTGGTCCCTTGGCATAGTCGTATTCGCCCCCCTCGCATCGCTGACGAGACTCCCTGGTGGTCCAGGAGAGCCAGCCTTGGGTTGGCGTGGCATGCCTCCTCCCCGCCGGAACTCCGGGTATGGATCAAGAAAACGTCTTGGCCCGAAACGGGCAACGAAGGGCGATCATGGGCAATAAGAATCTTTTACACATACCAACTGAAAAATACGAGGCGAGGCGGAGGATGTCAAGACGATCCTCGCGGCCGGGCGGCCGATGGACCAACCGCCCGGCAAAAAACGCCTGTCTGAAGGGATGTCGCGAGATGGAGGTGCGGACCGCCATGGGCAGCACATGCGACGGTAACTGCCGCCTGGGGAGAGCCCGCGCCGTATCCGTGCAAGGCATGCCCGGGCGGCACACTGCAGACAGGCACGCGTTACGGCTCTTCTTCAAAGTCCAAATTTTAATCCCAGGAGGCGCAACTAGTCGTTCGCGTCGGCAAAGCCATCGAGCTCCTTTATCTTTTTCCAGGAAATTTCGAGGCAGAATTTTTCCTTGTCCTTTTTGCGGGAGGCCTTCATGTCCACGTTGACGAGTACCGAGGGATGCAGTTCCAGGCTTTCGTCACCGGCGGACAGGGAGACCAGGCCGGTTTTCATGTCCGCCACGAGTCGTTCCAGATTCGCGATGACCTCGGTGATTTGCATCACCCCTTCCACCTTGATCTTTTCCTTGTCCTTTTCCATATGCTTCTCCTATGGCAGAGCGTTTAGCCAATGATTTCAAACTCCACGCAACGTCCCCGACGCAGGCAGAGGGAACCACCTTTGCGGGAAACGAAAAGGCACAACGGCCGCAAGGCTTCATCGTCCCAATGCAGGCTTGGCAGGTGCTGGGCGAAAAAACGTCCATCGTCATAGAGCCGCAAGCCGATCCGTTCCCCTGGACCCAGGTCCAGACGGATATGCAGCTGTTGCGGCGGGGTCTTTTCCGCAGGGTGACGCGTATCCGGGTTGCGGAAAGCCGAAAAAAGGAGCTGCAAGGCCTGGGAAAAATACAGGAGCCGTTCCACGGCCACGGTGTCCGTGCGTGGGGCGACGACGCAATCCAGGGAAAGGTCGGCGGAGCCGGGCAGACCTTCGAACACGCCGATGAGGAAGCCGGTAACGTCGTAGGCGGGCCGCACCGGGGCCTGGGCCGGCTGCGAGGCTTTGGGGGCGGACACGTTTGCGGTCTGGATTTGTGGGGCGGAGGCCTCCGCAGCCGGCAAGACGTCCGCCGCAGGGGCTGTCGTAGCGGGCAAGGGCGGTACAGGGGAGGCCGGTGCGGACGGCGGCTCCGTACAAGCCGCTGGCGCGGCCGGCTGCCGGGTAACCTTTTTTTTCGGGGGCGCTGCGGAGCCGTCACGGGACGGGGCGATTTTCTTTTTTTTCGATCCCGAACGGGATGCCGGACGTCCTGGGGCGGACGCTACGGCGGTCTCGGAAGACTTGTGATCGGGACGCGAAGGCGTGGCCATAGGAATCCTACTCCTCGGGTGACTGCACGTTTCGCGAACCTTGCCGTTCCCGTGTGACGGTTTGACGACAGGCAGACGACACCTTGCCGGTTCCTGGTTCGGCGCCGAACCGACGACACGGCTTCACCCGATGGTCACAAAGCGCTCCTAGCCTGCCACGGTACAGGCCTCGGGCATAACCGGAGCCGGGGAAATCGGAGGTTCTCATGAGCTGGGCGCGACTGGCGCGGTTTCGTGGCCGTCCACGGCAGGTGGTGGTGCAGTTGACGGATCGCTGCAACGCCCGCTGTCCCCAATGCGGGATGAATGTGACCCGGGGCGGCGTCCGGGGCGATCTGGACGAAGCGGCCGCCCGGCGGATCGTCGACCACTGTGCCCGGCTTGGCGTCTCGGCGCTCTCTTTTACCGGCGGCGAACCCTTGCTGGCCGGCGACCGTTTGTTCGATGTGCTCGCCTATGCCGACCGGCGCGGCATCGCCTACCTGCGCACCGGCACCAACGGCTGGACGTTCGCCCGTCCGGAGGCCGCGGATTTCGAGGTCCGGGTGGAACGTCTGGCCGCAAACCTCGTGCGCTCCCGGGTGCGCAATTTCTGGATCAGCCTGGATTCGGCCGACCCGGCCACCCACGAGGCCGGACGGGGGCTGCCCGGCGTGGTGGAGGGGATCAAGCGGGCTCTGCCGCTCCTGGCCGCCCACGGCATTTACCCGACGGCCAATTTGGCGCTCAACCGATTCATGGGCGGCCCCGAGCCCCTGGGCGGCGACCCTGACGCGCTGTATGCCGCCGCCCGGGATGGACTGGGCCGGTTCTTCGACCAGGCCCTGGCCCTCGGCTTCACCATGGCCAATTGCTGCTACCCCATGAGCGACGCGGACGCGGACAAGGGGACCCGGGCCGTGTACGCGGCCACGGCCGACGATGCCCGGGTGACCTTTGCCGACGCGGAAAAATGCGCGCTGTTCCGGGCGGTACTGGACGTGGTGCCGCGGTATCGCGGCCGGTTGCGGATCTTTACCCCGCTGTGCGCCGTGTACGCCCTGTGGCGCCAGTACTCCGTGCCCGCCTTCCGCCCCAGGCCCTGCCTGGGCGGAGTGAGCTTTTTGTTCGTGGACAGGCAGGGCGACGCCTTTCCCTGCGGCTACCGGGGGGGCGAGAACCTGGGGCCGTTTGGGGAGCTCGATCCGTCCGTCCTGGACAAGGAACCGCACTGCCTGGCCTGCGACTGGGAATGTTTTCGCGATCCCAGCGAACTGTTCGGCCCGGTGGGCGAGCTGCTGGCCGGGCCTTTGGGGTGGGGGCGGTTGTGGCGCGCGGACCGGCGACAGCTCGGCCTGTGGCTGGCCGATCTGCGCTATGCCGCGGCCTGCGGTTGGTTCGACGGCCGCAGGCCGCCCCGTCCGGAGCGCCTTGCCCGGTTTGCCACGGGCTAGGCCGGTTCTCCTCTTCCGTGGGCGGGTGGATGGTGCGGGACTTGTCCGCGCCGGGAGGGCGATGTACGAGAGAACTGGCCAGCCGTGTGCCTGGTTGGTATCGCATCGTAACGTTCGCCAAGGGAGCGCCCATGGGTAAGAAAAGGCTTTTTGTCCTGCTTGGCTTGGTGGTGGTTTTGGCCGGAGCCTTTTTCGGCTACCGGTATTACCGTTCGCGCCAGCCCGACTGGTCCTTGCAGGCCCTGATCGCGGCCTGCCAACAGCGTGATATGGCCAAGGCCCGGCTGTATGTGGACACCAACGCCGTGGCCTCGACGGCCGTGGACGAATTGGCCGGGTTGATGGTGCCCGGCAAGGACAATACCGAAGGCGTCGGACAGGTCCTGGGCGCGCTTGGTGCCGGTCTGGCCCGGATGGTCAAGCCCAACGTGAGCCGGGAGTTCGACAAGAGCGTGGAGCAGGCCGTGGTCTCGGGCAAGCTCGCCTTCTTGCGCCTCGGCGACGGACAGCCGCCCGCGCGGGCCGAGGCCGGCGGGGCCAATGTGTTTCTCGGCCCCCAGACGCGTCAGGCCGGACAGGCCCATGTGGCCGTGACCTATCTGCCACCGGACGGCTCGCCCGGCATTCTCCTCGATGTCGCCATGGCCGAGGCCGGCGATCACTGGCAGGTCATCGCCATCGGCAACTTGAAGGACGTGCTCGGCCACGCGGCGTTTTCCGCCCTGCCGTAGGCTGTCCTCGGCGTAGGCGCGTGACTTCGCGCCTTGCCTTTCCCGCCATTGTCCCGCATACCTTGAAAAAGCCGCGCAACAGATCAACTGGCGGCATGGGAGGTGCCTGGTGAAAGACAACGCATGGCGACGCGGGCTGCTCGGATTGGTGCTGGCGCTGATTCTGGCTTGGCCGGCCATCGGTTCTGCCCGCGAAGTGCCGCTCGTCACAGGGGAGCATTGGACCAAATCGACACTACAGGAACGCAAGTCCTTTCTGCTCGGAGCCACGACCATCATGGAACTGGAGCAGGAGGTCGAGGGCACCCCGCCTCCGCCGCCCGATAAAAGCCTTATCGATGTCTGGTGCCGGGGCCTGAGCCACTACACCATTGACGAGATGGTGAAGGCCATCGACGA
>JAWRKJ010000304.1:0-4034 GCA_040307025.1 Desulfovibrionaceae bacterium
CCCCCCCCCCCCCCCCCCCCCCCCCCCCCCCCCCCCCCCCCCCCCCCCCCCCCCCCCCCCCCCCCCCCCCCCCCCCCCCCCCCCCCCCCCCCCCCCCCCCCCCCCCCCCCCCCCCGCCGGAGGCGTCTCTTTCCCCCGTTCCCTCTCACCCGTCCTACGCGGCGCTACGCAGGTGGGCGACGGCGTTTTGGAACAGCACGGTGCCCAGGGTCGGGCGTTCGCCGCGGGTATAGCCGGGGTGGTTGGTCGGGTGGTTGAAGGCCTCGGGGTGGGGCATGAGCCCGAGAATGCGGCCGCTCGGGTCGGTCAGTCCGGCGATGGCGCTTGGCGATCCGTTGGGGTTGGCCGGGTAATCCATGGTGGGCGCGCCGGTTGCCGGATCGGCGTATTGCAGGGCCACGGCGCCGCTGGCCAGCAGCGTATCGAGGACTTCCGGGGCCATGGGCACGAGTTTGCCCTCGCCGTGGCGCACAGGCAGTTCGAGGCGGGTGATGCCTTTTGTAAAGATGCACGGGCTCTGGGGATTGGCGGCGAGCGTCACCCAACGGTCTTCGAACCGAGCCGAATCGTTGTTTGACAGGCTCACCTGGCGGGCGAAATAACTGCCGTCAAGGGCCGGCAACAGGCCGAGCTTGACCAGGAGCTGGAACCCGTTGCAGATGCCGAGGATCAGCCCGCCGGACTCGAAAAAGGTTTTGAGCTGGTCGAGCAGGGACTGTCCGGCCTGGGTCTTGGCATGGCGCCAGCGCACGGCCGCGGCCTGGGCGGCCCCGAGATCGTCCCCGTCGAGGAAGCCGCCGGGGAAAATTAAAAAATTATAGTCGTCGATGCGTGTCCGACCGGCCACGATGTCGGAAAAAAACACGATATCCGTGACATCGGAGCCGGCCATGCGGGCGGCGTGGGCCGATTCCACTTCGCAGTTCGTGCCGTGGCCGGTGATGACGAGGGTCCGCACCTGGGTCATGGGGAAATCCTCCCGGGGGTTCCTTGAAATATTGCGCCCGAAGGCTTAGTTTGCGCGGCTGAACATAAGGGGCCGCCCGGGCCGCGTCAACCGAGGCCGCGTCGTGGACACGGCGAAGGTTTGCGCGGGCCGCCGGGATCTCCGGCGCGGTCCAAGCCAGCAAGGACGGCATCTATGAAAACCAAGTTTATATTTGTTACCGGTGGGGTGCTGTCTTCCCTGGGCAAGGGGTTGGCCGCCGCGTCCATCGGCGCCCTGCTCCAGACCAGGGGGCTCAAGGTCACCATCCAGAAACTGGACCCCTACATCAACGTCGATCCCGGCACCATGAACCCGTTCCAGCACGGCGAGGTCTACGTCACCGACGACGGCGCGGAGACCGACCTCGACCTCGGGCACTACGAGCGCTTTCTCGGTGTGCCCATGTGCCAGAACAACAACTTCACCTCGGGCCAGATCTATTTCAGCGTCATCCAGAAGGAGCGGCGGGGCGATTACCTGGGCGGGACGGTCCAGGTCATTCCCCACATCACCGACGAGATCAAGCGGTCCATCCTGGGCGTGGCCAAAAACGACGAGGATGTGGCCATCATCGAGATCGGCGGCACCGTGGGCGACATCGAGGGCCAGCCCTTTCTGGAGGCCATCCGCCAGTTGCGCACCGAACTCGGCAAGGAAAACGCCCTGTGCATCCACCTGACGCTGGTGCCCTACCTGCGCATGGCCGGCGAGGTCAAAACCAAGCCCACCCAGCACAGCGTCAAGGAATTGCGCTCCATCGGCATCCAGCCCGACATCATCATCTGTCGCAGCGAGGTCGACCTTGGCCGGGACATCAAGGAAAAGATCGCGCTTTTCTGCAACGTGGACGCCGATGCCGTGTTCACGGCCGTGGATGTCAAAAACATCTACGAACTGCCGCTTAAGCTCTACAGCGAAGGCGTGGACCAGAAGATCGCCATCCTGTTGCGCCTGCCGGCCAAAAATGCCGATCTCGAACCCTGGCGGGCGCTTATCCACCGCTACGACAATCCCACCGGCACCGTGTCCATCGCCATTGTCGGCAAGTACGTGGACCTCAAGGAGGCCTACAAGAGCCTGCACGAGGCGCTCGTCCACGGCGGCGTGGCCAACGGCGTGGCCGTGCGCCTAGTCTACGTCAATTCCGAGGAAGTGACCGCGGAGAACGCGGCCTCGCATTTCACCGGCATAAACGGCATCCTCGTGCCCGGCGGCTTCGGCTCCCGGGGCGTGGAAGGCAAGATCGCGGCCATCGGCTATGCGCGTCAAAAGGGCATTCCCTTTTTCGGTATTTGTCTCGGCATGCAGTGCGCGGTCATCGAATACGCCCGAAACGTCCTGGGACTGACCGGCGCCAATTCCGAGGAGTTCGACCTGACCACTCCGGACCCGGTCATTTATCTCATGCGGGAATGGTTCGACTTCCGCACCCAGAAGACCGAGTACCGGGACCCGACCAGCAACAAGGGCGGCACCATGCGTCTGGGAGCCTATCCCTGCGTCATCAAGCCTGGTACCAGGGCGGCCGAGGCCTACGGCACGGCCGAAATTTCCGAGCGCCACCGGCACCGCTACGAGTTCAACAAGGCCTATGCCGCGGCCTTCGAGGACGCGGGCATGGTCTTAAGCGGCCTGTCGCCGGACGGCGAACTGGTGGAAATGGTGGAACTGCCCGGGCATCCGTGGTTTTTGGGCTGTCAGTTCCATCCGGAATTCAAAAGCAACCCCATGCGTTCCCATCCCCTGTTCCGGGAATTCGTCAAGGCGGCCAAGGCGCAAATGAAATAGCGAAGGAGAAGCCGTCGGCAGGCAGGAGGGGGGAGAACTCCCCTCCCAACCCCTGATGGGGTTGTTGCGCCGCAAGCAATCGTCCCATTGACCGAGAGGCAGGTCGTGATGTCGCTGTCCGGATGGAAAACGGTGGCGGACCGGAAAAGGCCCCGCCACCGGAAAGGCTGGTTGCGCCCATGATTCAGGATTCGCCGGAATTGCTGGCCCGGGCCCGGGACATTGCCTTGCTCGTGCTTGATGTGGACGGCGTCCTGACCGACGGCGGCATTTATCTCGACGCCCGGGGCGAGGTGACCAAGCGTTTTCATGTTCATGACGGCCTTGGCATCAAGGTGGCCCAGGCCGAAGGCATCGAGGTGGCGGTCATCACCGGTCTCGACCACCCGGCCGTGGCCGCCCGGATGCGCGACCTCGGCATCGAGGAGTACCATCCGGGGTTCAAGAACAAGGTCGAGACGTTACGGGACATCCTTCGGCGCAAGGGCCTGACGCCCAAGCAGGTGGCCTACCTCGGGGACGACTGGGTGGATGCCGGCCCCCTGCGGCTGGTTGGCCTGCCCATGGCCGTGTGCGACGCCCAGCCCGAGATTCTGGAGCTGGCCTGCTGGGTGTCCAGCCGCCCCGGCGGGCACGGCGCCGTGCGCGAGGCCATCCGATTCCTGCTGACCGCTTCCGGCCGGCTCGCGGACGCGTATGCCCGTTTTTGAGCGTCTGTTTCGCCGGGTTTGTTGCAAAAATAAGGCATGTGTGGCATGGTTTTTGTTGCAAGGGTGACGGCACGGCCTGAGCCCGGCAGACGACAATAAACCTCCAACTGTTTGCGTACGGCGGTAGACATGGCTTTGGAACTGCGACAGCAGCTCAAACTTTCCCAGCAGCTGGTGATGACTCCCCAGCTGCAACAAGCCATCAAGCTCCTGCAACTTTCCCGGCTCGAACTGCTGGAGAGCGTGCAACAGGAGTTGATGGAAAACCCGCTTCTGGAGGAATCCGTCGAGGAGGACCGTTCCACCGAACGGACCATGGCCGAAGAAAATCTCGGTCCCACCGGCAGTTCCAACGACGCGGCCATGGAAAAGGAGCTGCTTAAAAATGCGGAGTGGGACGACTACCTCGGCGATTTCGCCAGCACCGGCCGACAGGCCCAGGGGCGGGAGATGGAGATTCCCGAGGAGGGCATGGCCTTCGACGCCCGGCTCGCCTCCAAACCGTCCCTGGACGGCCATCTCGGCTGGCAGATGCATCTGTCCAATTT
>JAWRKJ010000305.1:0-5398 GCA_040307025.1 Desulfovibrionaceae bacterium
CTTCGGCCAGGGCCGTGGGCAGGCCGTCCAGGACGTCCACATCCACGCCGCGCCACAAAAAGGCGGACAGCCGGGCATAGGGCGCGGCCAGGAAGCGGGTATAGGCCGCGTCCAGGCCCAGTCCGGCGGCAAAGGCCTTGCTGCGGCCCGGCTGCGGGGAACGATTCGGACTGTAGAGGGTCCAGGCCAGCCACAGGCCGGTCAGGGCCAGACAGGCATCCAGGATTTCGACCAGCGGAGCGAGCATCTCGACTCCCGGCGGATTGGGCGTGGCCGAACCGGCCAGGAAGCTGTCGAGCCAGTGGCCGAGGTGGAGAAATTCCGGCGGATTGGCCAACCCGTAGAGCAGGGAGAGCACGGCCAGGGGGAGCAAGGGCCACAGCAGCCGTTTCGTGTCCCGGGTGGGGACCATGGTCGCGCCGTCGGGCGGTGTGGAAAAAAAAGCCACGAAGAACAGCCGGAACACGTACAGGGCGGTCAGCAGGGCCGTGACCATGCCAACAACGAAGATGCAAAGAGAAGTGAGCCCCGGACGTTCCAGGACATCGGCCAGGATGCGACCCTTGCTCACATAGCCGGCGGTCAGGGGCAGGCCGGCCAGGGCGGCCGCGCCGCAGGCGAAAATCGGAAAAAGCCCGGGCACGGCCCGGCGCAGTTTCTCACCCATGCGGAAAATGTCGGGTTCGCCGCCCGTCGCCTGGATCATGACCCCGGCGCACAAAAACAGCAGGGATTTGAAAAAGGCGTGGGTCTGCAAGTGGAACATGGCGCCGATGACGTCGCCGGACCCGGCGGCCATGAACATGTAGCCTACCTGGCTTATGGTGGAATAGGCCAGGATGCGTTTGACATCGCGCTGGGCCAGGGCGCAAGCCGCCGCCCACAAGGCGGTGAGCGCCCCGATGGCCGCGGCCGTGACCCCGACATCCGGGGCGAAGGGCAACAGCGGTTCCAGGCGTACGAGCAGGTAGACCCCGGCCGTGACCATGGTGGCGGCGTGGATCAGGGCCGAGACCGGAGTCGGACCGGCCATGGCGTCGGGCAGCCAGGTGGACAGCGGCAGCTGGGCCGATTTCCCGAGCGCGGCGAAAAGAAAGCAGAAACCGATGGCCGCGGCCAGGGCGGCGGACAGGTCCGGAGCCGTCGCGGCCAGTTCGGTCAGGGAGGCCTGGCCGGATTGTCCGACGAGCAGGGCCAGGGCGGCCACGAAGCCGAGATCCCCCACCCGGGTCATGAGAAAGGCCTTGCGCCCGGCGTCCACGTTGCCGAGCTTGTCGTGCCAGAAGCCGATCAGGGCAAAGGAACAGAACCCGACGCCCTCCCAGCCCAGGAACAAAAAGATCAGATCGTCGGCCAGGGTGATGACGAGCATGAAAAAGACGAACAAGTTCAAGTAGCAGAAATAGCGGGGAAACGACTTATCGTGTCCCATGTACACGGCGGAATAGGCGTGGATGAGCAGGGCCACGAAAGTGACCGTGACGGCCATGAGCCCGGCGATGCGGTTGTAAAGCAGGGAAAAGTCGGCCCGAAAACCGTCCAGGGCGATCCACGAGCCAAAGGACACGGTTTCGGAAGCAACGCCCTGGTGCCACAGCGCGGCCACGGCCGCGACCCATGCCCCGGCAATGGCCGCGCAGGCGAGCAGGCCGCTTTTGGCCGGGCCGAGCCGGCGGCCAAGGGCGGCTTGGAGCGCGGCCCCGATCAGGGGAAACAACAGCAACGCGGCAAGGGACGTCTGCATAAAAGCTAGCCTCGCAACCGGTCGTAGTCGTCGGCGGCGATGGAGCCGCCCCCGCGCCGGCCGTGGACGACCAGGGCTAGGCCCAGGGCCGCTTCGGCCGCGGCCAGGCCGAGCACGATGATGATTGCGGCCTGGCCGTCGGGATTGCCCCAGGCCAGGGCCGCGCCCGCAAACACGATGCCTCCGGCCGCGAGCATGAATTCCAGGCCGATGAGGATCATGAGCACCGAGCGCCTGGCCACGGCGCAGACCGCGCCGATGGCGAAAAGGACCGCGCCCAGGGCCACCACATGGGACAGGGGCACGTTCATGCCGTGGGACCTCCCGATGCCCTGGCCGGTTTTTTCGCCCGGCCGAGCAGGATCACGGCGGCCAGGGCGGCGAAAAGCAGCACGGACACCGCCTCAACGGCCAGCCAGTAGCGGGTGAAAAGCGTGCGCCCCACCACCTCGGGGTCGGCCAGGGCCGCCGGCAGCAGCGTCAGGCCTTTCGGATCGCGGCCGATGATCGCGAGCAGCGACACCACCGTGGCCGCGCCGAGCACCGCCGGCAGGACAAGCCCGGAAAAGGCCACTCCACCGGCCGGGGCGCGCAGTCCGAGCAGCATGAGGATGAACAGAAACAGCACCATGATCGCTCCGGCATAGACCACCACCACGAGAATGCCGGGCAGGGGCGCGCCGAGCACGGTCATAAGCGCCCCGGTGCCGAGAAACGCCACCACGGCGCAGCAGATGGCGTGCACCGGATTGGTCCTGGTCGCGGCCAGCCCGGCGGCGACCAGGATGATGGCGGCGAAAACATAGAACAAGACGCCAAGGCTGGTCATGGGCGCATCCTCGGGGGGGAGGGTGGGGGAGAGATTGCGGCGACCAACAGGCGGCGTCCTTTGAGAACCCGCCGTCGGGGTTCGCTTGGGGGTGTGGTTTCTTTTTGCATGAATGCCCCCTAGGGGAGGATGCTTTTGATGTCCACGGGCGCGTCCTCGCCTGGATGCTCGCCCTTGCCCCGCTCGCCCATGATGCCGGCGTGGCGGTAGAAGTCGTAGTCCGGATGCTTGCCGCCGTGGGAGACGAGCAGATCCTCCTTTTCGTACACGAAAGCGGCGATGGCATCCTTGGCGAAGGCGAATTCCGGTGTGAGCTGGATGGCCAGCGTGGGGCAGGCCTCCTCGCACAGGCCACAGTAGATGCAGCGGGCGAAATTGATGCGGAACCAGGCGGCCTGGCGCCGGCCGTCGGTCGTTTCCTCGGCCTGCATGGAGATGCAGTTGACCGGGCAGGCGCCCGAACACAGGCCGCAGGCCACGCAGCGTTCCCGGCCGTCCGGGGAGCGGGTGAGGATGATGCGGCCCCGGGCGCGTTCGGGCAGGGGCCGTTTGTACTCGGGATACTGTTCGGTGACCGGTCGGCGAAACAGATGGCGCAAGGTGGCGGCGTAGGATCCGGCCAGGCCCAGGGCACCGTCCAGAACGGCTTTGGGAAAGGATGTCGGTTTGGTCATGGCGCCTCCCTTACATCCGCCAGACGAGCAGCGCGCCGGTGACAAGGACATTGGCCAGGGCCAGGGGGACAAGCGCCTTCCAGCACAGGCCCATGAGCTGGTCGTAGCGCAAACGCGGCAACGAGGCCCGGGTCCAGATGAGAAAGACCGGTACGGCCAGCACCTTGAGCCCGAGCCAGAGGATGGGCGGCAACCAAGGTCCGTGCCAGCCGCCCAGGAAAAAGATCGCGGTCAGGGCCCCGAGCAGGATCATGTTGACGTATTCGCCAACGAAAAAAAGCGCGAAGCGCATGCCCGAATATTCGGTATGGAAACCGGCCTGGAGCTCGTTTTCCGCCTCGGGCAGGTCAAAGGGAATGCGCTTGGTCTCGGCCAGGGCGGCGATGACGAAGAGCGCGAAGGCGACCGGCTCGGTCAGGGCAAAAGGGAGGCGCGCCTGGGCATCGACAATGGCGGTCAGGCGCAACGAGCGGGCGTGCATGGCCACCGGCACCAGGGCGAGCCCCAGCGGCAACTCATAGCTCAGCATCTGGGCCACGCCGCGCACGCCGCCGAGCAGGCCGTACTTGTTGTCCGAGGCCGCACCTCCAAGGGCCAAGCCGTACACGGCCAGCGACGAAAGTCCCAGCACCACGAGCAAGCCCACGTCGGTATCCACGATGACCTGGGGCACGGCATGGCCGAACAGGGTCAGGGTCGGCCCGAAAGGGACCACGACAAAGGCAAAAAGGGCCGTGCCCGCGACCACGGCCGGAGCGACCAGGAAAATGCGGCGGTCCACCCCGTCCGGGATGATGTCTTCCTTGAGCAGCATCTTGAGGCCGTCGGCCACGGGCTGGAGCAGGCCGAACGGTCCGACGCGGTTGGGGCCGTAGCGGACCTGAAAGCGTCCCAGGAGCTTGCGTTCGAGCAGGATCATGTAGGCGGCGAGCCCCAGGGCCACGCCGAGCATGACCGCCATCTTGACCAGCATGACGCCAAGGCCGAGGAGAACGTCCATGGTGTCACCCCTTCCGCAGCATCCCTGGACCCAGGGTCGGGGCCAGGGCGGCGAGTTCGGCCAAACGGGGCAGTACGACCACGCCCCGGGCCATGTCCCGGGACAGGCGCACGGTGAGAACGACATCCCGGTTGCCGGTGGCAAGGGCGACGGTCTCGCCCGGTTGCAGGGCAAAGACCGGAGCATCCTCGGCGTGCAGGACGATTTCTGGTTTGACCACCAGTTGGGCGTCCAGGGGCGCGCAGCGCCCGAGCTCCTCGGTGCCGAACAGGCCGTCGGCATAGGTGACGGTCAGGCGCGGCCCGGAGCCCGCTTCGGTTGCGGCCGGATTAGGGGCCTGGTCCGAGGCGGACCGGGGCGTGTCCGGGGTCATTTCGGCTGCGGCCTGGAGCAGGTCGCGGCCCGGTTTCAGCGCATCGCCAAGGACGGTCAGAAGCGCCCAGGCCGGCCGGGGATCGGTGCCGGACAGGGGACGGGCATAGTCCCGGGGCGGATGGTCGCCCCGGCCTTCCCGGGACACGGGTTCGCCCACGGCATGGGCCGGCGCGGCCCGCTCCATCCGGCCGAGATGGCCGCACAGGGTGCCGCCGGATTCATACAAGGTCGTGGTCGGCAAAAAAACCGAGGCCGCCTTGGCCGTGGCCGTGGGCAGATGGTCGCAGACGATGAGGAGTTCGGTCTGGGCGGCCAGGTCCGGGAAAGCGGCCAGGGGATCGGCTTCCACGACGAGCAGTGTCGTGATGCGGCCCTCGGCCACGCCCAGGGCGATGTCGGTGAGTCCCGGGGCCGCGTCGGTTTCGAGCAGGGCTGCGCCGGCGGCGTTGGCCCCAAGCGGCACCGGGCACAGGCCCACATGCGGGTCGTCCGGCACATACGGCGCCAGGGACGGGGCAAAAACCAGCACCGGGGCCTTGGCCGCGGCCAGGGCCCGGGAGGCGTTTTCCAGAAGCGGCCGCAGCTGTGGCGTGTCGGGCCACAAAGCCCTGGCCTCGCCGGGACTGGCGAAAAGGAGCGTGGCCAGGGCCGGCAGGCGCTCCGGGGCCACGGGCAGATGGACAAAGGGCAGGGGCAGGTCTACGGGCCGGGGATCGGCCACGAACACGGGCGCGCCCTGGCGACTGGCCTGGCGCAAGGCCAGGGCCAGCAGGGGC
>JAWRKJ010000306.1:0-5340 GCA_040307025.1 Desulfovibrionaceae bacterium
GGGGGTGTTCGTTTTCAAGCCGGGCAATCCGAGCCCGGACGGCGGCGTTCCCCCCGCCTCACCGCGTGTCGGCGTCGGCGTGCTCGCGGTAGCGTTGCCGGATGGCCAGGATGACGTCGTGGATGGAAAAAAAGGCCTCCACCACCCGGGGGTCGAAATGTCGGCCCGATTCCCGGGTCAGGATGGCCAGGGCCGCCTCTTCGGAAAAAGGTTCCTTGTAGACCCGGCGCGAGACCAGGGCGTCGTAGACGTCGGCCAGGGCCGTGATCCGGGCGGCCAGGGGGATGTCGGTCCCGGCCAGGGGCGGATTGCCCGAGACCGTGTCCGTGAACGGATCGCCCACCCGGCCGGGATAGCCCGTGCCGTCGAAACGCTGGTGGTGATGCAGGGCCACTTCCAGGGCGGCGGCGTCGATCTCCGAGGCGGGATCGGAAAAAAGCCGGGCCCCGAGCAGGGTATGGCGCTTCATGGCCTCGAATTCGTCGGGCGAAAGGGGACCGGGCTTGCCGAGGATTTCGTCGGTGATGCCCACCTTGCCCACGTCGTGGAGCATGGCGGCCAGTCGGATCATGTCCTTGCGGCGTTTGACCTCTCGGGCGGGCAGGCCTTCCCGGGCGGACAGGGCATGGGAGATTTCGGCCGCGTAGGCCCCGACCCGCCGGACATGGGCCCCGGTTTCCCCGGCGTCGCGCATCTCGGCCATGCGGGCCATGCGCAGGATGAATTCCTCGGTGACCAGGCCCGCTTCGATGGCGGCCGTGGCCTGGTCGGCCAGCAGCTCCAGCACGGCCAGGTCGTCGGGCGAAAACCGGCGGGGCGCGCCCGAGTCCGTCATGGGATTGATGAGCTGCAACACCGCCACCACCCGGCCGCGCAGGCCGATCAGGGGCAGGGTGGCCACGGCCCGGGTCCGGTAGCCGGCCCGGGCGTCGAAACTGGCGTTGAAGCGCAGCTTCCCGTCCGGGGGCAGGGCATGGGCGTCGTCGATGATCACGGGCCGGGCGTGACGGGCGGCATGGCCGGCCAGGGAGCTGGCGTCGATGGGCAGCCTGGCGTCGCGGTAGACGTAGCGGGTGACGTCGTCGGCCGAAAACAGGCTGTCGTTGTGGACGTAGCTGAAAACCAGGCTGTCGCCCTCGACCAGGAAGATGGTGCCGGCATCGGCCCTGACCAGGCGCCGGGCCTCCAGGAGCAGCCGGTCCAGGATGGCGTCCAGGGTGCGCAGCTCCCGGACACCTTTCATGATGTCCAGGATGCGCACAACGCCCCGGTCGGGCTGGAGGCTGTCGTTTCCGGACATGCCGACTCCTGGCGCAGGGTATCCCCGCGTCGGATCATGCTAATCCGGCCGCGGCCCGGGCGTCAACGCGTGACGTCGCGCCATGGTCCGGGGCCGCCGTTCGGGGGGCTTTTCAAGATCACACGGCCATGCTATCGGGCCGACGCGATATTTATCCCGTCCTGACGGGCGGTTCGGGCAAGGAGAGGACAGCAATGGTTCCGGCATGGTTTCGGTGTTTTCTGATCGTGGCCACGTTGGTCGCGAGCCTTCCGGCCGAGGTCGCGGCCAAGACGGTGTTTCTCGGCGGCTCCCAGACCGCCGGCTGGAAGTACATGGGATGTTTCAAGGACGTCGTCAACAAGGCCGTGGTCAGCAACACCACGGCCAAGATCCTGCGCACCCTCGATCCGGTCGTCCGCATGAAGCCCGACAAGGTCTTCATTTTAGAGGGCATAAACGAGATTTATTGCAGCAACGACAGCATCATCGCCCGCTACCGCGAGATCCTGCGCCGCATCACCCAGGGCTCGCCCAAAACCATGGTGTTCGTGCAAAGCGTGCTGCCGGTGGTCAACCGGCCGGACCTGTCCAACCAGAAGATCGTGGAGCTCAATGCCGGGCTCAAGGCCCTGTGCGGCGAGCTGCCCAATTGCCTGTACGTCGATCTGTTCAGCCATTTCGTCGTGGACGGCCAGCTCAACGCCGAACTCAGCTCCGACGGCGTGCATCTGCGGCCCGACGGCTACAAGTTGTGGCAGGCGCTTATCGAGAAATACGTCACCACGCCCAACGAACAGATCACCCGGCCCGAGACCGTGGCCCGGCTCGGCCAGCCCCAAACCCCCACCGGCAACTGAGGGCCGACGGCTGCGGCCGTGGCGAGTCGTTTTTGGACAATACCCCCCGGCCGTTGCCGGCGGGGGGTTGCGCTTGTGCCCCCGGGTATTATACTCAGCGAGCATGGGCATGCACGGTGCGGGCGGCACACCCGGCGGAGCGGGGCGCTTTTTCCTGGGGCTGGCGATGTGTGTCGCCGGCGGCTACCTCTTCCTTAATTCCATACGGGTCTCCTACGGTTTTGGCCTGGGCCACGTGCTCTACGCCTACGGCCCTGTCCGGCTGACCTCCGGCATGACCCTGATTCCCCTGGCCCTGGGGATCGGCATGATTTTTTTCAACGCCCGCAATCCCTTTGGCTGGCTTTTGGCCCTGGGCAGCTTGCTCGCCGTGGTGGTTGGCGTGGTGGCCTCCATCCATTTCACCCTGGCCGGTATGTCCTTGTTCGAACTGCTGGTTATTCTGGTGCTGCTGGTCGGCGGAGCGGGACTGTTCCTCGGTTCCCTGCGCCCGGCTCGAAGGGGGGGCTGATCTTTCTTCCCTCCTTCTTTTTCCACTTCCGGCCTCATCCGTAGCCAGCGACAACCCTTGCCCAAGGATGTGTCATGTTTTTTTCGAAAAAAGCGGAACCGGGCCGTGATCCGGGCTATCCCGATTTTCCCCTCGACCTGCGTATCGGCGCCATTGTGTCCATCGACGAGGGCGAACTGTTGCGTTTCGCGGGTCTGGACCTGTCGTGGGTGCCGTCCGGGGGCGAGGTGCTCGTGGAGGCCTTGTCCTCCATGAACCTGTTCAATCTCCGGGTGGTGCGGGCCTATGCCCGGCGGGGCGACGACCGGCTGCTGTTCCAATTCAACCTGGACGCGGCCGGGAACCTGCTCGATACCAACGTGTTCCTGCTGGCCGAGGAGATCTGGCCGGCCACGGCCGATGATTGGGCCACCTGGCTCGATCCCGGGGGACTCATCGGCGGGGCCGATCTCGACGCGCCCAATGGCCGGCATTATCTGCGCCAGTGGGGCGACGGCGCGAGCGCCGAACCGGTCGCGGTCGAGGAACGCATCTATACCGACGCCTCGGCCCCGCCTCACAGCGTCAACCACCGCATGATGCTCTATGCGCGGGAGGTCGGCGAGGAGAGCGAAAACATGCTGCTCAGCGCCGATGCCGACGGCGATACGTCCCTGGTCCGGGCCTGGCTGGGCCTCAATCTCACTTCGGTCGGCGTCCGGATTTATTAGCTGGCCGGGAACCGGAAAGGAGGTCGCACGGCATGAAGCGCAGGTGGTGGTCGGTTCTGGTGGTGCTGCTGGTGGTGGTGCTGGCCAGCGGTACGCCCGCCCTGGCCCGAAAAAGCGGGTCCTCGTTCTCCAGCGGCGGCAAATCCCGTTCGTCGGGCTGGGGCAGTTCCACGCGTTCGTCGGGTTGGGGGAACTCGTCCACGACGCCGCGTTCCTCGGGTTGGGGCTCGACACCGACAGCACCGACAACGCCGAAAAGCTCGGGTTGGAGCAACACGCCGTCGACCCCGCCGTCGTCTTCGGGGTGGGGCAACAGCTCCCGGCCGACACCCCCGTCCGCGCCGTCCCCGGGACGTGACCCGGTGCGGTCGTCCGGCGGCTGGGGCAATACCGATGGCGCGAGCGCCCCGTCTGCCCGGTCCGAATCGGTCCGGCCCGGCTCGTCCTTTGCCACTTCGGGCCAGTCCGCCATCCAGAAGGAAGCCTCGCGCAAGGCCTACAACGATTACCAAGGCCGCTTCGCCAAGCCCGAAAACCCCGTGCCCCCTTCGGCCCAGACCGGCCCGATCCCATCCCCGAACCGGACCTGGGACAACTACCGGGATTACCGGACCAATCGGGACACGTACTATGCCGGACGGGGCTGGAGTCCCCCGGGCTATGCCTACCGGAGTTTTTCCTCCTTCGGGATATGGGACGCCATGTTTTTGTGGTTCATGCTGCGCCAGGCCAGCGGGCCGTCCTTCATGTACAACCATCAAAACGATCCCGGCGTGAAAACCTTTCGCCAGGAAGCGGACAAGCTGGCGGAAAACGACGCCGATCTCAAAAAGCAACTGGCCGATCTCGACGCCAAGGTGGAACAGATGCGCCGTGACGGGGTCCCGGTGGACCCCAAGGCCCTGCCGCCCGGCGTCGATCCGGCCGTGGCCCTGGCGGCCGACAAGGTCGTCCAGGAAAAACCCGATTCCGGTGGTGGTTTCGGAATCTGGCTCGTCATTTTCGGCGTGGGCGCCGTGGTGGCGGTCCTGTTTCTGGCCACCCTCGGCCGTCGGCGAAACGTCGGATAGCGAAAAGGAGCGATCGATGTTCGGATTCTTGAAGCAATATGTTTCGAAAAAGACCGAGGACGTCCAGGCCGGGTTCTTGCGACTCATTGTCGAGTTCGACCCGGAAAGCGCCTCCGAGGCCGAAAT
Organism: Desulfovibrionaceae bacterium; assembly: GCA_040307025.1. Classification (GTDB taxonomy): domain Bacteria; phylum Desulfobacterota; class Desulfovibrionia; order Desulfovibrionales; family Desulfovibrionaceae; genus Solidesulfovibrio. Next base: position 4,557 of record JAWRKJ010000306.1, read on the forward strand.
CGGCGAACTCGACGAGGTACTCACCAAGCTCACCCGGCAGATGGTCGAAGCCAAGTCCGCCTGGGACAAGGAACAGCACGAGGCCGCGGAGATCCGCAAGGCCTACGGGCTGCGGGTCGGCGCCGCCGAACGGCTCCAGGCCCAGATGGAAACGGCCGATGCCGAACAAAAGGCCCGTATCGAGGCCAGTCTCGGTAAGCTCGTGGCCGAGCTGGAAAAAATGGTGCCCGAGGTCGAACGCGAAGAGGCCGAGGCCGCCGAAGCCAAGACCTATTACGACGAGCTCAACGGCGCGGTCAAAACTGCCGCCGAACGCTTGAAGACCGCCCGGGCCAGGCTCACCGAGGCCAAGCGTCGCATGGACACGGCCAAAATTCGGGCCGAGCGGGCCGAACAGCAGGAAGAACGCACCAAGGCCCTGGCCGGCATCAAGCAGCAGGCCGACAAGCTCGGTACGGCCTTCGACGCCATGACCAAGCGGGCCGAGGAATTGGAAGCCCAGACCAAGGTCCACCAGGAGAAAACCAAACTTCTCTCCGCGCCCAAGGAAGAAGACGACCCGCTGATCGCCCAGGCCCTGCGCGACGCCGCCGGCACGCCGCCCGAAAAAAGCCTGAGCGAGCGGTTGGCTGCGTTGAAGAAGTAGGGAAGACGCCTCCGGCGGGGGGGGGGGGGGGGGGGGGGGGGGGGGGGGGGGGGGGGGGGGGGGGGGGGGGGGGGGGGGGGGGGGGGGGGGGGGGGGGGGGGGGGGGGGGGGGGGGGGGGGGGGGGGGGGGGGGGGGGG
>JAWRKJ010000307.1:0-5593 GCA_040307025.1 Desulfovibrionaceae bacterium
CGGGACCGTCTCCGGCTTTCCTTCCGCCCTGCCCTGGGGCCGGGAACACAGCGTTTCCGACCGTGCGGGCGCCCGCGACAGGACCCTGCGTTACCGGGCCCGACGCACCTGATTGAGCAGGCCGCCGGCCCGGATAATCTCCAGTTCCTTGGCGGTCAGGTCGTTGGTGACCAGCACGGCCGCACCGCCGTCCACGGTCATGGCCACGGGCTTGCCCGGTTCGAGCGCCGTGGTGTCCAGGGCCAGGCTGGCCCCGGCCGGGATGCGGTCGTAATCGGCCTTGTCGACCAGAAGCAACGGCAGGATGCCGAAATTGACCAGATTGGCCCGGTGGATGCGGGCCAGGGACTTGGCCACCACCGCCACCACGCCGAGATAGCGAGGCCCCAGGGCGGCATGTTCCCGGCTCGACCCCTGGCCGTAGTTCTCCCCGCCGAGGATGATGCCCTTGCCGAGCTTTTTGATGCGGGCCACGAAGTCGGCGTCCACCCGGCTGAAGATGTACTCGCTGATGGCCGGGATGTTCGAGCGCAGGGCCGTGATCTGGGCCCCGGCCGGCAGGATGTGGTCGGTGGTGATGTCGTCGCCGACCTTGAGGGCCACGGGCGCCTCGATGGCGGCCGGCAGCTCGGTGAAAGGCGGCAGGGGCGCGATGTTGGGTCCGCGGCGGATTGCCACGGACGCCCCGTCGGCCGGCGGCACGAGGAACAGGCTGCGGATGTTCGGGGCATTGTCCGGCAGTTCGGCCTTGGCCGGGGCCTCGCCCCAGGTGGCCGGATCGGTGAAGGCGCCGCGCAGGGCGGTCACGGCCGCGGTCTGGGGGCTGACCAGATAGACCTGCCCGTCCTGGGTGCCGGAACGGCCCTCGAAATTGCGGTTGAAGGTCCGGGCGCTCACGCCGGCCGAGACCGGCGAGCCGCCCATGCCGATGCACGGTCCGCAGGCGCATTCCAGGACGCGCGCCCCGGCGTCGAGCAGCGGATCGATGAGCCCTTCGGCGGCCAGCATCTTGAGCACCTGCTTGGAGCCCGGGGCGATGAGCAGGTCCGTGGTCGGATCGATGCGCTTGCCGGCCAGGATGGCGGCCACGGCCTTGAGGTCGGCATACGACGAGTTGGTGCAGGAACCGATGCAGACCTGATCGACCTTGAGGCCGTCCAGGTCGGCGATGCGCTTCATGCGGTCGGGCATGTGGGGCGCGGCGGCCAGAGGTTCGAGGGAGGACAGGTCGATGTCCACCACTTCGTCGTAGGCGGCATCCGGATCGGCCACGAGCTCCACAAAATCCCCGGGCCGGCCCATGGCGGTCAAAAACGCCTTGGTCGCGGCATCGCTCGGGAAAATCGAGGTGGTGGCGCCGAGTTCGGCCCCCATGTTGGTGATGACGGCCCGCTCGGGCACGGACAAGGTGGCCACGCCCGGTCCGGCGTATTCCATGACCTTGCCGACGCCGCCCTTGACCGTGAGCAGCCCGAGCAGATGTAAAATCACGTCCTTGGCCGTGGCCCAGCCGGTAAGCTTGCCGGTCAGGTTGACCTTGACCACCTTGGGCATGGCAATGACATACGGCTCGCCGGCCATGGCCAGGGCCACGGACAGGCCGCCGGCCCCCATGGCCATGGCGCCGACACCGCCGGCCGTGGGCGTGTGGGAGTCGGAGCCGATCAGCGTCACGCCGGGCTTGGCGAAATTTTCCAGATGCAGCTGGTGGCAGATGCCGGTGCCCGGGGGCGAAAACGTGATGCCGAACTTGGCGGCCACGGTGCGCAGGTAGGCGTGGTCGTCGGGATTGCGAAAACCCATCTGCAGGGTGTTGTGGTCGACGTAGCTGACAGAAAGATCGGTCCGCACCCGGGGCAGCCCGATGGCCTCGAACTGGAGATAGGCCATGGTGCCGGTGGCGTCCTGGGTGAGCGTCTGGTCGATGCGCAGGGCGATCTCGGCGCCGGGGGTGGACATATCGCCGGAGACAAGATGGGCCTTGATGATCTTCTGGGTCACAGTAAGGGACATGGGAGGGATCCTTTTCTTGTTGTCGGAAAGGGGGAAAATGTCCGGCCTGCATGCCTCCCCCGGCGACCGAAGTCAAGAGCCGGGCCGCTTCGGGCGTGGCCGTAGGGTGCCAGGAAACCGCTGAAAAAGCATCAGCTCCTCCCCCTTGACGGAAACTATCGCGGAGCGCAGACAAGGCACCGTCCACCCAAAAGGAGCGCGTCCATGGATTTTGCCGCTATCCTCACTTCCCGCCGGTCCGTCAACTTTTTCGATCCGGATCGGGATGTGCCTGAGGCCATGCTCAACGACCTGTTGGCCACGGCCGCCCGTTCGCCCTCGGGGTTCAACCTCCAGCCCTGGAGAGTGGCGGTGCTGCGCGATCAGGAGCATAAAGCCAAGCTGCGCGCCCTGGCCTGGGACCAGCCCAAGGTGACCGAGGCGCCGGTGGTGCTCATGCTCCTGGCCGACACCGAAGCCTGGAAGGAAAACACGCCGGCCTTCGACCGCCAGTTCGACTACATGGTGTCCATCGGCCGCTTCACGGCCGGGCAGAAGCCGAACTTCGCCCAGACGACCTATGGCATCTACGGCCAGACCCCGGAGCAGTCCCTGGCTTTTGCCGTCAAAAACACGGCTTTTTACGCCATGACTTTCATGTACGCCGCCGCCGACCTGGGGCTGCGCACCCATCCCATGGACGGCTTCGACCACGACGCGGTACGGGCCGCTTTCGCCATCCCGGAGCGCTACTGGATTCCACTGCTGCTGGCCGTGGGCTACCTGAAACCCGGCGTCACCGTCACCCCGCCCAAATGGCGGTTCACCCCCGAGGAATTCCTGTATACCCTGCCGCGCTGACGCGGTCCGGAGGCACCCCATGCGCCGTCATCGTCTTCTTGCCCTGGCCCTGCTGGCTTTTGTCTGCGTCCTGCCCCTGTCCGCCCTGGCCGAGGAAGCCGGTCCCCCGGTGGACGGAAAAACCCTGGACCCGGCCCATACCGCGGCCACGTTCTGGATTCGCCACATCGTCGGCACCATTGCCGGCCGTTTCAACACGGTCTCGGGCCGCATCGACATCCCGGCCAAGGCCCCGGCCAAGGGCCATGTGCAGCTCACCGTGGCCACGGACAGCGTGGATACGGGCGTGGCCGCCCGGGACAAGCACCTGCGCACGCCGGACTTCTTCGACGCGGCCACGTATCCGCAGATGACCTTTACCAGCACGTCCATCACGCCGGCCGGCAAGGGCGTCTACCGGGTGACGGGCCGGCTCACCATCAAGGACGTGACCAAGACCGTGACCATTCCGGTGCGCTATACCGGCACCAAGGCCCATCCCATGATGCCCTGCGTGGACGTGTCCGGCTATGAGGCGTCGTTTCCCCTCAACCGGCTGGACTACCACGTGGGAACCGGCAAATTCTTCAAGATGGGCATGGTCGGGGACACGGTGGAGATCCGGCTCTCGGGCGAAGTGCTCGCGCCCCGCCCCGGCTGCGTCAAGCCGGCGCAGTAAGGGAGGGGGAAGGGAAGAACGCCTCCGGCCCCTTTTCTTCCCCTAGCGCATCAATAACCTGACGCGCTGGCGGCGGGTGATTTCCATTTCGGTTTCCAGGGCCAATTTTTCCTGCTTGGCCGCGAAAATCTCCTGGGCGTAATACACTCCGGCCTTGCTATCCTCGACGGCCATGAGTTCGCGCGCGCGCTTGACCGCGGCATCCCGGCGTTCGGTCAATTCCGCCAGTTTGGCCGCGAGTTCCTCGGCTTGGCGTTCGATATCGGTAGCGGCATCGGTCGTCGGCGTCATGCGTCCTCCACGACGAGGGTCTTGATGTTGGCAAATTCGAGCAGGCCGAACCGGGACAATTCCCGGCCGTGGCCCGAGCGTTTGACACCGCCGAAGGGCAGCCGGAAATCCGAGCGCAGGACCGTATTGACCGCCACCATGCCCGCCTCGATGCGCCGGGCCAGGGCCTGGCCCCGGGCGGTGTCGGCCGTCCACAGGCTCGCGCCCAGGCCGTACTGGGTGGCATTGGCCAGGGCAATGGCTTCTTCCACCTCGGCCGCCTCGACCACGGCCGCCACCGGACCGAACAGCTCCTCGTCAAAGGCCGGCATGCCGGGCCGCACGTCGGCAAGGAGCGTCGGCGCGTAGAAAAAACCCGGTCCGGGCAGGCGATGGCCGCCGATGACGAGCCGAGCGCCGCGTTCCACGGACTGGTGGACCTGCCGGTCCAGATTTTCGAGCAGATCCTCCCGGGCCAGGGGGCCGACCGTGGTCTCCGGGTCCAGGGGGTCGCCGGGTCGGTGGGCGGCCAGCAACCCGGCCAGCCGGTCCACGAACCCGGTATAGAGCGGGCGTTCGACGATGGCGCGTTTGGCCGCGATGCAGGCCTGGCCGCAGGCCCGCATGCGCGCGGACTCGGCTGCCAGGCAGCAATTGTCGAGAACCGCGTCGGCCAGGACGATAAACGGGTCCGAGCCGCCGAGTTCCATGACCGCCTTTTTGACCTGGCCGCCGGCCAGGGCGCCGACCACGGCCCCGGCGGCCGGCGAACCGGTCAGCGTCACCCCGCGCACGGCCGGATGGGCCACGGCCTCGGGCACCACGGCATTGGGCAGGCGCAGCACGGTGAGCGCGCCTTGGGGGAATCCGGCCTCGGTAAAGACCGCCTCCAGGGCGGCCGCGCAGCCGGCCACATTGGGCGCGGGCTTGAGCGCCACCACGTTGCCCACGGCCAAAAGCGGCGCCGCCGCCCGGCACACCTGCCAATAGGGAAAATTCCAGGGCATGACGGCCAGGATCACGCCCAGCGGCTCGAACGTCACCAGACGCCGGCCGGTTTCGGACGGCACCAGATCGTCGGCCAGCCATTTGGGCGCCATCTTGGCGTAGAACCGGCAGACCCGGGCGCAACGCCGGACCTCGGCCTGGGACTCGACCAACCGCTTGCCCATTTCCCGGGTGGCCAGATCGGCCAGGGAGTCCACCCGGGCTTCCAGCCGATCGGCCAGGCGGCGCAGGCAGTCCAGGCGCTCGGCCAGGGCCGTGTCGCGCCACAGGTGGTAAGTCGCCTGGGCGGCATCGAGCAGGCGATGGCACGTGGCCGCATCGTGGGCGGGGTAGCTGGCAAGGGTCTGGCCGGTGGCCGGATTGATACTGACGAACATCGTTTTTCCGAAAGAAGAAGCGGAGGCGGACCCGTGAAGGCCGCGCCGCAAGGGGTCTGGTTTCATGGGGTTGAGGGCTTCGAGCGATGGGCTCGTTGTCGGGGGCGCCGGTCGCGTCCCGACCCCGTGGCAACACGGGTTTTCGGCATATCCTTTTTGCCCGGTCAAGCCAAGACCGGCGTCGCCGATCAGGCGCCGGGCCGCGTCCCAACAAAAAGGGGGCGCCGTGGCGCCCCCTTGGAACAGTCGGGAAAGCGGATAGTTACTTCAGGGCATCGCCGGAAGCAGCACCCTGCATCTTGATCTCGACCTTCTCGGTGAGACCTTCGTAGTACTCGCGCAGGATGTCGAGGACTTCCTCGCGGCCGAAGTGATCCGGGATCTCCCCGCCTTCGGACAGCATCTTGCGCAGCTTGGTGCCGGACAG
>JAWRKJ010000308.1:0-9848 GCA_040307025.1 Desulfovibrionaceae bacterium
GGGATCGGCCCGGGCCAGGCGACGGGCGAAGCGGGCGGCCTGGCCGAGGCGTTCGGCCGTGGCCGCGGCCAGGGCCAGCTCGTCCAGTCCGGCCTGGCGTCGGAAGGCCCGCAAATCGGTCAGGCCCAATTCGAGGCCCAGCGTCCAGTCCTCGGGATGATGCAAGGTCAGGGTGGAGAGAAAGCCCAGGCGCTCCACCTGCCGTCCGGGCAGGCGCCGCAGCAGGCGCTCCAGGGAGCGTACCGCCTCCAGGTCGTCGGGGCGGTCACGCAGCACGGCCATCAGGCACTGGGCGGCATCGACCGGCACATGGCAGGCCGGTTCGAAGGGCAATCCCGGCGAGGCGGCCCGGCCGGCGGCCTCGAATTCCCGGGCGAAAAAGAGCAACGCGTCGCGCAACCCGGCCAGACGCGGGGCATAGGACCGGCCCCGGCCCCGGCACCAGGCCACATAGGCCCGCCTCGCCGTGGCCGCGTCGCCCAGACGCCAAGCGCCCAGGCAGCAGGCCGCCGCGCAGGCGATGTCGCCGGACAAGCCCGGCTCGACCAGGCAGACGGAAGCCAGGGTGCGCACGGTCTCCAGCTGCCCGGCCTCGGCGGCCATGGCCACCCGGACGGCCAGTATCTCGGGAAGGGCCGGCGCGGCCTCCAGGCGTTGCCAGACGACATCCGGGGTCAGGGGCAGCTGACCGGCCCGGACCAGGGCATGGCCGACCAAGGCGGAGACCGCCGCGGCGGCCGCTCCCCGGACACCGGGCCCGCCGGCCTCCTCGGCCAGGGCCAACAGCTGACCAGCCCGATGTTCCGGCCGGTGCCGGTCGGCCACGGCCGCCCACCCGGCCCGGCCCAAGGCTTCGGCCTGGTCCGGATGCCGGGTCGCCCAGGCAAGCTTGGCATCAAGTTCGAGCACGTCGTCATAATACAGTGCTTCCACCCCGGGCCTAAAAAGCGTTTCCACGCCCTCGGGCGTTCGTTCGGTCACGACGCAGCAGCCGCCGGACGCGGCCTCGAACAGCCGTTGATTGACCTCGCCGGCAATGGTCTCGTTGGGGGCGATGCGGGCCGCGTCGTAAAAGGCGGCCAGGGCCGGCCCGAACACGTTGTCGCGAAAGGCGAGGCCGCGTTGCGCCAGATGGTCCACGAACCAGCGCCGACGCGGGCGTTCGCTGGTGACGCGGCCGGCAAAGGCCAGGGCCGTGGTGCGCGCGGCATGGGGCACGAACGGCCGGAAGGCGCCAGGCCAGGTAACCCAGGCCGCCTGGCGAGCCCCGGCCTGCCGAAAAGCCTGGAGCAGATGGGGCTGGGTGACGGCCACGGCGGAAAAAAGTCGGGCATAGTGGCGCTGCCAGAAAAAATTGAGATGGGGATCGCGGGCCCAGAAAATGGTCGGGCAAGGCGCCGCGCCAAGGCCGGTCAGAACGAGGCGTTTGCCGAGGTGTTCCTGCTGGATGACGCAATCAGGCGGCCGGTCGAGACCGGCCAGGAGCTTAGCCAGGGCGGTCTCGCCCGCAGGCGGGTCGAGCCGTGTCACCGTCACCCCCAGGCGCTCGAACGCCGGGCCCAGGTCGGAGTGGATGAGGCAGACGGAACGTATCCGGGCGGTCATGATGAAAAAAAGGTGTCGCGCAATCGGCCAGGCGTGAGCGGCGGACGGATGCCGGCAAGGCCCCCCCTACCGATCGCGCGACGCGGCCCGGAAAAAAGGACTAGGTTTCGACCACGGCATTGTCGCAGTCGCCGAAGGGGCTGAAGGCGAACCGGTCCGCTTCCGGATCGCTGATCCAAATCTCGCCGTCGATCAGATAACGAAATTGGTATTCGCGGCCGGTTTCCAGGTCCACGGTGGTACTGAAGGAACCGTCTTTTTGCCGACGCAAGGGCGTGGCAGCGGTTTCCCAGTTGTTGAACTCCCCGACTACGGAAACCTTTCCGGCGTCCTTTGCCTGGTCTTTGGACAGGCTGAAGGTCACCTTGCAGCGGGGCTTGCTCTTCAAAAACTTTTTCTTGAGCGACATAAGACCTCTCCTCCCAGGTCAGGCAACGGCACCCGCTTGGGCTTGTTCTGGTGTCGTGGCACATGATTGGAGTCTAGGTCCAGCGTTACCCGCACTTGACGACCTTGTAAATCGTTTTTGAATTCTCCTGGTCTACTCCGTGACGTCGACCAAGCCGTCCCGACGCAACCGGTCCACCATGGCACGCAAATCGATGGGTTTGGTGAAATAACAGCTGGCCTGGCCGTGAAAAAAGGACTCGCTGACGTTTTTCACGTCATCGAAGCAGGTCATCATGACCGCCTTGGCCTCGCTGCCCGGGACGACATGGTGGATGCGCTCCTGCTCGCGCATGGCGGCCAGGGAAGTCTGGCCGTCCATGATCGGCATCTGAATGTCCATGAAGACAAGATTATAGGGGTCTGACGTATCCAGGGCTTGGGTGAAACGGTCCAGCCCGTCACGCCCGTTTTCCGCGCAGTCGCATCGGCCGAACCGGGCCAGGGTGGCCGACATGGCTACACGCGAAATCGGATCGTCATCCACAATAAGTATGTTCATGGTTCCTTCCCTGACATGGTGGTCAGAAAGTAAAATGGCATCGAAAAGAGTATTGCCAAAAACGGCTACCCGATGCAACACCCCCCTCCCCGGCGAGCTCGCGCGAGACCCGCCGCAAGGCTGGATTTTTTCCGCGCGAGCCACTACCATGCATAACCGCCCGGCCATGCGCGCCCGACGGAAAGACTCGAACCGGAGTACAGGAATTCCCCATGCGTTCGCTTTTGTTCGCCCCGTGTGTCATCTTCGTGACCCTGTTTTACAGCAGCCTGTGCTGGCTGTTCGCCCGGGTGGGAAAAGACGGCCGTCTGTCCCACCGGCTGGAGTGCCTGTGGGGCAAGTCCGTCTTACGGCTGGCCGGCGTGCGGGTGGACGCCGATCTGTCCGCCCTGACGCCCGGCGAAGCCTACGTATTCATGGCCAACCACCAAAGCCACATGGATATTCCGATCCTGTTCGCCACCCTGGCCGCGCATAATTTCCGGTTCCTGGCCAAGGACAGCCTGTTTGCCATTCCGCTGTTCGGCCCGGCCATGCGCCGGGTGGGGCACGTGGCCATCGACCGCAGCAACCGGCGCAAGGCCATGGCCTCGATCAAGGAAGCCTCCGATCTCGTGTCCCGGGGCATCGGCCTGCTCATCTTTCCCGAGGGCACCCGGTCCATGGATTATTCCCGGCTCCAGGAATTCAAGACCGGCGGCATGATCGTGGCCCTCAAGTGCCACGCCCGGGTCGCCCCGCTCATCCTTACCGGCAGCGGCCGGATTCTGCCCAAACATGCCCGTAGCCCCAGGCCCGGCGTCGTGCGCCTGCGCGCCCTTCCGCCCTTCGACCCGGCCGACCGCTATACCCTTTCCGAACGCGAGGCGTTCAAAAACGACCTTCGGGCCCTGATGGACAGGGCCTACCAGGAGACACGACAATGAATTCCCAACCGGCCGTGACCCTTTACCCCTTGGGCGGGCTCGGCGAAATCGGCCTCAACTGCCTGGCCATGGTGTCGGGAGACTCCATGATCGTGGTGGACTGCGGCCTGATGTTTCCCGACGATTCCCTGTTCGGCATCGACGTGGTCATCCCGCGCTTCGATTTCATTTTGGCCAACAAGGACAAACTCAAAGGCATCATCCTCACCCACGGGCACGAGGACCACATCGGCGCCCTGCCCTGGCTCATGCGGTCCTGCGACGCGCCGCTTTACGGGTCGAAATTCACCCTGGCCCTGGCCGCCAAGAAACTGGAAGAGCACAGCCTCAAGGAATTCACCCAATTCGTACCGGTCAACGGCGGCGAGACCCTGACGCTCGGGGATTTCACCATCACCTTTTTTCCGGTGTGCCATTCCATCGTCCACGGCTATGGCCTCGGCATCGAAACCCCGGCCGGCCGCATCGTCCACACCGGCGACTTCAAGATCGACCGCACCCCCCTCGACGGCCATGCCACGGATCTGCCGGCCATCCGGGCCTTTTCCGAAAAGGGCGTGATGCTGCTGCTCTCCGACTCCACCAATGCCGAGCGCGAGGGCTTCGCCCTGACCGAACGCGAAATCAAATCCAGCTTGTCCGAAATTTTCCGCAAGGCGACCGGCCGCATCGTGGTGACGCTTTTTTCCAGCCACATCCAGCGCATGCAGGAGATTTACGACCTGGCCCACGACACCGGGCGCAAGGTGGCGGTCTCGGGCAAGAGCCTTTTTTCCAACATCGAGATCGCCCGGGAACTGGGGCATCTGCGCGTGCCCGAGGGCACGGGCGCGAGCCTCGACGACCTGCCGAGCCTGGCCGACAGCCAGGTGGTGCTCCTGGTCACCGGCTCCCAGGGGGAACCGCTTTCCGCCCTGAGCCGCCTGGCTTACGGCGAGCACCGCCAGATCAAGGTGCACAAGGGCGATACCGTCATCTTGTCCTCGCGCTTCATCCCGGGCAATGTCCGGGCCATCACCCGGCTCATCAACCGTCTCTACAAGCTCGGGGCCGAGGTCCTCTACGAGCAGGTCCAGGCCATCCACGCTTCGGGCCACGCCCACGGCGAGGAGCTGCGGGTCATGCTCACCACCGTGGCGCCCAAGTTCTTCATCCCGGTGCACGGCGAATACCGCCATCTGGTCAAGCACTCCCGGCTGGCCGTAAGCAGCGGCGTGGCCCCGGAGCGGGCCCTGGTCATCGAGGACGGCCAACCCGTGACCTTTTTCGCCGATGGCGGCATCCGGCTCGAAGAGGCCATCCCGGTGGAGCACATCTACGTGGATGGCAAGGGCGTGGGCGACGTGGGTGTGACCGTGCTCAAGGAACGCCAGCTGTTGGCCGGCGAGGGCCTCGTCATCGTGGTGCTGGTGGTGGACGAAAAATCCGGCGAGCTCAGCTTCGGCCCGAACATCCTGTCCAAGGGCTTCGTGTTCGAGCAGCACTACAGCCACGTGCTGGAGGACGCCAAGTGCATCGTGCTCGACATCTTCGAGAACGTGCCCCCGGGCCAGTCCGACCTGCTCAAGGAACGCATCCGCTCGGCCTTGCGGCGGTTTTTCCGCAAGATCCTGGAACGCGACCCGGTGGTGGTGCCGCTGGTCATCACCCTGTAAGGAGACCCACGCCATGAAAGTGCTGCGCGTGCGCCACGCCGGCCAGACGTTCTATGCCCAGCTGCGGCTCGGGGAACACGCCGTGGTCTGCCTCGACCCGACCCTGGCCCTGCCCGAGCCCGTGCCGCTGGCCGCCGTGGCCCTGCAGCCGCTCCTGGCCCCGTCCAAGGTGGTGTGCGTCCAGGCCAACTATTGCGGCCAGGAAGGCGGGACCGGCCGCGACCGGTCGGACGCGCCCCGGCTCATGCTCCTCCCGTCCTCGGCCGTGATCGGCAGCGGCCAGGACATTGTCCTGCCCCCCGAAACCTCCCGGGTGCTGCCGGGCTGTTGCCTGGCCCTGGTCCTGGGCCGGACCTGCCGCAAGGTCGCACCCGGCGACGTGCCCCGCTACCTTTTCGGCTACACCTGCGCCAACGGGCTTACGGCCGCCGATCTGCTGGAACGCGATGGCGGCCCGGGCCGGGCCACGGGCTACGATACCTTTGCCCCCATGGGCCCCTGGATCGAGACCAGCGTGGCCGATTGCGCGAACCTGCCCCTGCGCACCCTGCGCAACGGCCGCGCCATCCAGGAGGGTTCCACGGCCGCATTGCGTTTTTCCCCGTTCGAGGTGGTGAGCTTTGCCTCCTCGGTCATGACCCTGCTGCCGGGCGATGTCGTTATGACGGGCACCCCGGACGCGGAAGAGCCCCTGGCCGCCGGCGATGCGGTCCGGGTGGAAATCGACGAGGTGGGCGTCCTGATCAACGCCGTGCGCGCCGAGGCCGACCACGCCGCCCAGGCCGTGATCCAGTAACCGCCCCCGGCGCCGCCCCAAAACGCTGCCTGGTTCTTCCCCCGGGAGGCCCCGAGGCAACGCCCTTGAACACCGGCGACGTTCCCTCCCCTGCCCTGCGCAACGTCTCCGGCGCCGCTGGTCCCGGCCGTATCCGATCGGCCATGGGTTGCGTCGCATTCGGAAATAGGCTAGAAGCCCTCGTTTCCCACCGTCACACGCCCCGCCCAGGACTTGGGTGCCGGACGGTCCGGCGACTTCCCGGCGGAGCGGAGGAAAAACCCAAGGAGTTTTTATGGCTTACGTGACCATGAAGCAGCTTTTGGAGACCGGTGTCCACTTCGGCCACCAGACCCGCCGTTGGAACCCCAAAATGCGCCCCTTCATCTTCGGGGCCAGAAACGGCATCCACATCATCGACCTCCAGCAAACCGTCAAGCTTTACCAGAGAGCCCACGACTTCGTGGCCGAAATCGTGGCTGCGGGCGGCAAGGTCATCTTCGTCGGCACCAAGCGTCAGGCTCAGGAGTCGGTGAAGAAGGAAGCCGAACGCGCCGGTCAGTTCTCCGTCACCAACCGTTGGATGGGCGGCATGCTCACCAACTTCCAGACCATCAAGAAAAGCATCGACCGCCTGAAGACCCTGGAGCGCATGTTCGAGGACGGCTCCATCAAGCGCTTTCCCAAAAAGGAAATCGTCATGATGGGCCGCGAGGTGGGCAAGCTCAATGCCACCCTCGGCGGCATCAAGGACATGGACCGCCTGCCCCAGGCCGCCTTCATCATCGACCCCAAGCGCGAGGAAATCGCGGTCCAGGAATGCCGTAAGCTCGGCATCCCGGTGGTGGCGGTCGTGGATACCAACTGCGATCCCGACGTCATTGACCACGTCATTCCCGGCAACGACGATGCCATCCGGGCCATCAAGCTCTTCGCCACCAGCATCGCCGAAGCCTGTCTGGAAGGCGCCGCCACCACCAAGGACGCTCCCGAAGAGACCCCGGACAAGGACGAAAAGCCTGAGCCCGTGGCCGAGCCTGTGGCCGACGCCGTCGAAACCGCTTCCGAAACCACCGACGAGTAGGAGGGATTCCCCATGTCGGCCATTTCCGCCGCTACCGTGAAAGCCCTGCGCGACAAGACCGGCGCGGGCATGATGGATTGCAAGAAAGCCCTCGGCGAGTGCAACGGCGACGAGGAAAAAGCCGTCGCCTGGCTGCGCGAGAAGGGTCTGGCCAAGGCCCAGAAGCGTGCCGGCCGCGCCACCTCCGAAGGCGTCATCGGCCATTACATCCACTCCAACGGCAAGATCGGCGTGCTTGTGGAAATCAAGTGCGAAACCGACTTCGTCGCCCGATCCGAACGCTTCCAGGAGTTCGCGAAAAACGTGGCCATGCAGATTGCCGCCACCAATCCCGTGTGCACCGCCCCCGAGGACGTGCCCGCCGAGATGCTGGCCAAGGAAAAAGAGATCTTCAAGCACCAGGCCATGGAAGAGGGCAAGCCCGAAGCCATCGCCGAGAAGATCGTCGAAGGCCGCGTCAAAAAGTTCTACAAGGAGATCTGCCTGCTGGAGCAGCCGTTCATCAAGGACGACAAGCTCTCCATCAAGGATCTCATCAACGAACTGATCGGCGTGCTCGGCGAGAACATCCAGATCGGGCGCTTCACCCGGCTGGCCCTGGGCGAGGACGCCTAGCCGGCCGCGCATTGACTGCCAAACGGGCCGCAAGGCCCGTTTTTTTTGGAAAAAACTCGGGGAGGGAGCATATCCCTCCCCGTCCCGCGCCGGCCCCGCCCCCACCTCCCCGGGACGGCATGCCGGCCGCGCACGCGGGACACAGCAACCCGTCGCGCCCCGTTCCCGCGAGTGGTTCGGCCGGCCGGTTTCCGCCACGTCACAATGAGGTGCCCCATGTCGAATTTGCGATTTTCCCAGGTTTTGCTTAAGATCAGCGGCGAGGCCCTGGCCGGGGGGCGACCCTTCGGGATCGACAACCAGACCATCACCGACTTCAGCCGGGAGATTGTCGACGCGGCCGCGATCGGGGCCAGGATTTCCCTGGTCATCGGAGGCGGCAATATTTTTCGCGGCGTCTCGGAGCAGGCCGCCGGCATGGACCGGGCCTCGGCCGACTACATGGGCATGCTGGCCACGGTCTTAAACGCCCTGGCCGTGCAGGAGGCCCTGGAAAAACAGGGGCTCTCCACCCGGGTCATGTCGGCCATCACCATGCGTGAGGTCTGCGAGCCCTATATCCGGCGCCGGGCCCTGCGCCATTTGGAAAAAGGCCGGGTGGTCATCTGCGCCGCCGGAACCGGCAATCCGTATTTCACCACGGACACCGCCGCAGCGCTTCGGGCCATGGAACTCAAGACCGAGGCCATCCTCAAGGGAACCAAGGTCGACGGCGTGTACGACAAGGATCCGCTCAAGCATCCCGACGCCGTCAAGTTCGAGGCCCTGACTTACATGGAAGTCCTGGAGAAGCGGTTGCGCGTCATGGACACCACGGCCATCAGCCTGGCCATGGACAACAAACTGCCCATCGTGGTCTTCAACATGCACACGAAGGGCAACCTGAAGCGGGTGCTCACCGGCGAACCGGTCGGCACCATCGTGCAAGGAGACGATTACCATGCGTGAAGTGCTCAAGGACGCCGAGGACCGGATGAAAAAGGTCCTCACCTCTTTGGATAAGGAATTCAGCCGACTGCGCACCGGGCGGGCCTCCAACTCCCTGCTCGACGGCGTGCGGGTGGACTACTACGGCACCCCCACCCCCCTAGACCAGATCGCGTCCATTTCCACCCCGGACAGCCGCACCATCACCATCCAGCCCTGGGACCGCAAGGCCTTCAACGACGTGGAAAAGGCCATCCTCAAGTCCGACCTCGGCCTCACCCCGGTCAACGACGGCAAGATCATCCGCATCTCCATTCCGCCGCTCACCGAGGAACGTCGCAAGGACCTGGCCAAGGTCGCCAAGAAATACACCGAAGACGCCAAGGTCGCCGTGCGCAATATTCGCCGCGACGCCAACGAAGCCCTTAAAAAGCTCAAGAACGACAAGAAGATCGCTGAAGACGAAATGCACAAGGGCCAGGAAGACGTCCAGAAGCTCACCGATGGCTACATAGCCAAGGCCGACGAGGCCCTTGTGAAAAAAGACAAGGAAATAATGGAGATCTAGTCTGGACAGGTCACAACTCCCCAGCCACATCGCCATCATCATGGACGGCAACGGACGCTGGGCAAAAAAACGCGGGCTGCCCCGCAGCGAAGGACACAGGGCCGGCACCGAAGCTGCCCGGACCGTCATCACCCGGTGCCGGGAACTCGGTATCCGTCATCTCACCCTGTATTCCTTCTCGCGGGAGAACTGGGGCCGGCCGGCCGAGGAGGTCACGTTCATCTTCGACCTGCTCGTACGCTTCCTCTCCAAGGAACTGCCCACCCTGCTGCGGGAGGACATCCGGCTGCGTCTGCTCGGCGAGGCCCGGGAGCTGCCCCTGGCCGCCCGCAAGGCCCTCGAACTCGCCATCACCAAAACCGCCGGTTGCGCCACCATGACCCTCAACCTAGCGCTCAACTACTCCGGCCGGGAGGAGATCCTGCGGGCCTTCCGCCGCCTGGCCGCGCAACACGTCGGCCCCGACGAGATCACCGAGGAACGCCTCGCCGCCGAACTCTATACCGCCGGCCAGCCCGACCCCGACCTCATCATCCGAACCAGCGGCGAAATGCGCCTGTCCGGCTACCTCCTGTGGCAGTCCGCCTACAGCGAATTCGCCTTCCCCGAGACCCTCTGGCCGGACTTCAGCCCGGCCCACCTCGACGCCGCCCTGACCGAATTCCGGCACCGTACCCGCCGCTTCGGCCTCACCGACGATCAGGTCAGCGCGTAAGCGGGGGAGACGCCTCCGGCGGGGGGGGG
>JAWRKJ010000309.1:0-16036 GCA_040307025.1 Desulfovibrionaceae bacterium
CCGGCCCCGGACAGGGATTTGCGCGCTAAATGCCGAGGTTTTTCTTCAGGACCGCCATGTTGACGGCCTGGTGCACCAGTTTGGCGCCGTGTTCGATGCGGGAGTTGTCGCGAAGCTTCTCCCGGGCAAGCATGCGTTCCATATTTTTGGCCACCGAGAAGGTGTCGTCGCGGACAACGATGACGGGAATGCCCTTGTCCTCGGCCTTGGCCAGAATCATGTCGTTGGGATAGAGGTTGCCGGTCAGGATCAGCGCCGCGCAGCCGCCTTCCAGGGCCACGAGCTGCAGGTCGGCCCGGTCGCCGCCACACAGCACGGCCACGTCCTTCTGACGCTTGAAAAACGTCATGAAGTTCTCGACCTGCATGGTGCCGATGAGGAAGTTGAGCACCAACCGGTCGCTGCGGGCGGCCATGGAGATCATGCGGCCGCCCAGGCCATGGGCCAGATCCGAGGCCCGGATGCCGAACATGATGGGATCGTGGGGGATGATGCCGAGCACGTCCATGCCCCGACGCTTGAGGAAGGGGGTGATGAGGGTTTCCGCCTCTTCGCGGAAGTGCTCGGGCACGTCGTTCAAGATGACGCCGGCCAGGTCTTCCCCCAAGGCTTCCTTGGCCGCGGCCAGGTAGTCGTAGTTGTATTCCTGGATGTAGCGGTCGACGAGCAGCACCTTGGCGCCCAGGGCCTGGGCCACGGAGATGCCGTCCACGCCGCAGTACTTGCCCGAGTACAAGAAGCTGCCGGAACCGCCGATGAGCATGAGGTCCTTGTCGGCCGAGAGCTTCTTGTAGCTGTCGACAATGGCGGGCAGGAGATTGCCGCAGTCTTCCAGAAAGGCCCGCATGTGGAAGTCGCGGGTGATGACCACGGGCGTGACCAGGGACGGGGATTCGGACAATCCCAGGCCCTGCTGCACGAAATGGGCATCCTCGTCGCCGATCTGGTTCTGGATTTTGTGGGGCACGTTGCCCACGGGCTTCATGTAGCCGACCCGCAGCCCCTCGCGCTGGAAGTGCTGCCCCAGGGCCAGGGCGACAAGGTTCTTGCCGGAATATCCCTGCGTGGAACCGATATAGAGACCGATCATAGGGTGTTCCTCCTGGGTTTTTTACTGGGCGGAGAGGGTGATGCGCACGTCGGCCACAATGGCTTGCTCGGCATTGACGAGCACCGGATTGAACTCGGCCTCGTAGATCTCGGGGAAGTCGAGGGCGAGTTCGGACATGGTGAGCAGGATGTCCTCGATGGCCTGGAAGTTCACGGGCGGCTCGCCCCGAACACCCTTGAGCAGCATGTAGGACTTGATCTCACGGATGATGGCCTTGGCGTCGTCACGACCCAGGGGCGCCAAACGGAATGCGATATCCTTGAGGATTTCCACGTAGATGCCGCCCAGGCCGAACATCAGAAGCGGCCCGAACTGGTCATCGCGCTTGAACCCGATGATGATTTCCTTGCAGCCCTTGGGCGCCATTTCCTGGACCAGACAGCCGGCGATATAGGCATCCGGACGCAGGCGCTGGGCCCGGGCCGTGATGTCGAAGAAGGCGTTTTTCACGGCCTCGGCATCGGCCAGGTTCACCTTGACCCCGCCCACGTCGGATTTGTGGGATATCTGGGGCGAGGCGATCTTGAGGACGACCGGGAAGCCGATCTTTTCGGCGCCGGCCACGGCTTCCTCGGAGGAGCGGGCCAGGACCGTGTTCGGCGTCGGCAGGTTATAGGCACGCAGCACTTCCTGGGCCTGGAATTCCACCACCTCGGTGGCACCCTTGGCCCGGGCCTCGTTGATGACGAGCCTGGCCTTCTGGCGGTTACGCTTGATGGCCGGGTATTCCTGGGCCGGGGTCTGGCGCCAGAGGTTGTACTGGTACATGGTCTCGATACTGGCAATCAGCGGCTCCGGATAGATGGAGCAGGGGATGCCGGCTTCTGAGAGCATTTTCATGCCGGGTTTGGTGCGAAGCCCCCCCATGTAATTGACGAAGATGGGCTTGTCCGTGGTCTTGGCCACGTCGATGATGGCCTGGGCTGTCTCGACGATCTGGGCCGAGGCGGTCGGGGTCAAAAGCACCAGGATGGCATGGACCTGGGGGTCGTCGACCACCACCTCAAGGGTTTTGCGGTAGCGCTCGGCCGGGGCGTCGCCGATGAGGTCGATGGGGTTGTACAGCGACGCATAGGGCGGCAGGAATTCCTTCATGCGCTCGATGGTCGTGTTGGACAGCCGCGCCATGTTGAGGGTGGATTTTTCCGTGGCATCGGCGGCCAGGATGCCGGGACCGCCGGAGTTGGTGACCACGCACAGCCCCGGGCCCTTGGGCAGGGGCTGGGTGGAGAAGGCCTGGGCCAGATCGAACAGGGTGGCCATGTCGTTGGCCCGGATGACCCCGGTCTTGCGGAAGGCGGCAGTGTAGGCCGCGTCCGAACCGGCGATGGCGCCGGTATGGGACGAGGCGGCCTTGGCGCCGGCCGTGGTGGTGCCGGACTTGATGATGATGACCGGCTTTTCGCGGCTGACCTTGGCCGCCTGCTCGATGAAGTCCGCGCCGTGCTCCACGTTTTCGATGTAGCCGAGAATGACCGAGGTGTGGGGGTCGGTGCGCAGGTATTCGAGCATGTTGGCTTCGTTGATCACGGCCTTGTTGCCAAGGGAGATGAACTTGGAAAATCCGACGTTTTCTCCCAGGGCCCAGTCGAGGATGGCCGTGCACAACGCACCGGACTGGGAGAAAAAGGCGATGGAGCCCTTTTCGGGATAGCCGGCGGCAAAGGAGGCGTTGTTGTTGTCATGGGTGCTGATCAGGCCCAGGCAGTTGGGGCCGACCATGGCGATGTCGTTGGCCTGGCAGATTTCGATGAGCCTTTGCTCCAGGGCGAAACCTTCCTTGCCCACTTCCTTGAAGCCGGCCGTGATGATGACGGCCGAGCGGATTTTCTTGGCGGCCAGGGCCTCCATGGAGGGCACGACCGCGGCCACGGGCACGACGATGACGGCCAGGTCGATGCCGTCCGGCAGGTTGTCGATGCTCTTGGTGACGGGCAGGCCCAAGATTTCGTCGGCCTTGGGATTGACGGGATAGATGGTCCCGGTAAATCCCGCCTCCAGCATGTTCGCAACCACCGTATGACCGACTTTGCCCGGGGCCGAGGAGGCACCGATGACCGCGACGGTCTTGGGTTGGAACAAGGCATTGATGTTATCTTTCAAACTCATTCGAGTTCCTCTTTCATCAGATTTTTTCCTAGGACCGGCTGTGTTGCCCGGTCAGGGTTTCCGCATAGATCTCCACCGGATGCCGCAAGGCCAGCCGATCACCGGCCTGGGAGAGCATATCGCCGATCTGGAGCATGCAGGCCGGACAGCTCGTGGCCACGATTGCCGCATCGGTGGCTACGATGTTGTCCCGCTTGCGCTTGCCGATACGCTTGGAGAGGTCGTAATGCTGCAAGGTGAAGCTTCCGCCGGAACCGCAGCAGGAGTCCGCCCCCTCCATTTCGACGAGGCGGTAGCGGGGATTGGCGGATATGAGCAACCGGGGCTCGGCGGAGATGCCCAGGGATTTCTTGAGATGGCAAGGGTCATGGTAGGTGACGGGGACAGCCCCGGGCTCGGCCGCTGGGGCCGCTCCCACGCCAAGACCGGCATCCCGGACCAGATAGGCGCTGATGTCCGTGGTCCGTTCGGCCAGCTTGCCGATGGCGTACCGGGTGGTTTCGGGCAGATCCCCGGCCATGAGCGGCCAGATCTTCTTGATGGTGGCCGTGCAGGTGGCGCAGGGCGTGACCAGGGCGTCGAAGTCCCGGTCGGCGAACAGCGCCACGTTGTGGGCCACCAGTTTTTCGAAGGTTTTCCGGTCGCCCGAGGACAGGGCCGGAATGCCGCAGCAGGCCTGGCCGTGCGGCATGTAGACCCCGATGCCGTGATGGTCGCACACGGCGAGGATCGCCTCGGGGATGCGCGGGAACATCTTGTCCGCCACGCAACCGTAGAACAAAGCGATCTTGCGTCCGGAAACACCCCGGGGGGTGTCCCGGGCACTTATGGCATCATGAAGGGGCTTGTCGGCCAGGGGCGCGAAATGCCGGCCGCCGATCAGGCCCGAAAAGATCCGGGCGCAGGACGAACCGAGCATATCGTTGACCGGCTTGGTGAAAAGCCCCTGGAACTTGGCCGTGACGGCCAGGATTGCATCGAAGAGTCGGGGGTTGGCGAGCATGCCCCGGAAGATGGCTCGTTTCACCGGCGGAAGTCCGAAGTAGCCGGTCAGGAAGGCCCGGGCCTTGAGGAAGATGTCCAGGGCCTTGACCCCGCTTGGGCAGTTGGCCTGGCACGAACCGCACAGCAGGCAGGCGTCCAGGCGCTCCTTGACCCCGAGCGGGTCCTTGATGACTTCGTCGGCCAAGCCTTCGAGCAAGGCGATCTTGCCCCGGGCCACATGAGCTTCGAGTCCCGTCTCGCCGTAGAGGGGACACACGGCCTGGCACATGCCGCACCGCATGCAGGTCACGAGCTGATCGTCAATCTGCTTGAGGAGTCGTACCAGTTCGCGCAGTTCGCTCATGTCATTCTCCCGTGATCTTGCCGGGATTGAGAATCCCCTTGGGATCGAGGGCCGCCTTGAGGCGCTTGGCGTAGAGGATCGAACCCAAGCCCGCCTCCTTGGCCATGTACTTCGACTTGGCGATGCCGATGCCGTGCTCGCCGGACAGCGTGCCGCCAAGGGCGAGCGCCACGTCGAAGATTTCGTCGATGGCCGCTTCCACGCGCTTCCATTCCTCGTGGTCCCGTTTGTCGGTGAGGATGGTGGGGTGGAGGTTGCCGTCGCCGGCATGACCGAAGGTGCCGATGGTGAGCTTGTATTTGGCCGCGATCCGCTCCAGGGCTCCGACCATGGCCGGAATCTGGGAGCGGGGCACGGTCGCGTCCTCGAGTACCGTGGTCGGACGCACGCGGGCCAGCGCCGACAGCGCGGCACGGCGTGCCTCCCATACCTTGTTGCGTTCGGCCGCGTCGGCTGCCACCTGGATGCGGGTCGCGCCCGATCGCTTGCAAATGGCCTCGACCTCGGCCGCCTCGTCGGCGACCTGGGCCGGATGACCGTCCACTTCGATCAGAAGCAGGGCCTTGGCATCGGTGGGCAGTCCGGCGTGGGCGAAGTCTTCCACGGTCCGGATGGTGAAGTCGTCCATATATTCCAGGGTAGCAGGCACGATTTTGGCCGCAATGATGGCGGCCACGGTCTCGGAGGCCTTCCCCAGGTCGTCGAAGATGGCCATCATGGCCTTGCTGGCCTTGGGCGGCGGCACAAGCTTTAAAATGATCTCGTTAAAGACCCCAAGCGTGCCTTCGGAACCGACCATCAGGCCGTGCAGGTTCATGCCGGTCACGCACTTGACCGTGCGCGAACCGGTTTTGATCAATTCGCCGTCCACGTCATAAAGGCTCATGCCCATGACGTAGTCCTTGGTCACGCCGTATTTGAGGCCGCGAAGCCCGCCGGCGTTCTCGGCCACGTTGCCGCCGATGGTGGACACGGCCTGGCTGCCGGGATCGGGCGGGTAGAAAAGCCCCCGCTTGGCGACCTCGGCCGCGAACTTGGCCGTGACCACGCCGGTTTGCACCACGGCGTACATGTCGGCTTCATTGATCTCGATGATTTTATTGAGCGCTCCGGTCAGGGCGACCACCCCTCCCGTGGAGGGGATGGTGCCGCCGGAGAGATTGGTGCCGGAACCGCGAACGGTCAGGGGCAAACCGAGTTCATTGCAGGTGGCAACCACCCGTCCCAGAGCCTCGGGGGTCTCGGGGCGGACCGCCAGGGCCGGGAGTTTGGGGGGCAGGACCGCCGCGTCGTACGAATAGGCATGACGGTCCGCCTCGCTGGCCAGGACATTGTCCTTACCGACGATTTCCTCGAATTTCCGGGACAGGTGGTTATCCATCGCAAGCCTCGTTTGCGTTATTTTCCGGAACGTCCTTCGTCACAGGGCTCGCCGTTGCCGGGACGGGCATGTTCGGCCGTGGACGCGTTGGCGCAGAACGCGGGATCATCCGATCCGGCGGCAGCGGCGGGCGCGGCTTCGGCTCCGAATACCGGCATGGCGGCCAGGTACTGGAGTTCCTGATACCGTTCCTTGTAGGAAGCCTCCATGGAGGTCCGGTACTTCTTGGACATCTCCGGCGCCATCTTCTCCAGGGCGGCGTAGCGCACTTCACCGGACAGGAAGCCCTGGAAGTCGCCGGCCGGCGCCTTGGAATCGATGATCAGCGGGTTCTTGCCCTCGGCCTTGAGGGCCGGATTGAACCGGAACAGCGGCCAGTAACCGGTTTCCACGGCGAGCTTGGCCTCTTCCATGGACTTGCCCATGCCTTTGCGGATGCCCTGGTTGATGCAGGGGGCGTAGGCGATGACAATGGAGGGACCCTTGTGGGCCTCGGCTTCGACGAACGCCTTGAGCGCCTGGTTCTTGTCCGCGCCCATGGCGATGGAGGCCACGTAAACGTAGCCGTAGGTCATGGCCATGCGGGCCAAGTCCTTTTTGCCGGTGTGCTTGCCGGCCGAAGCGAACTTGGCGATGGCACCGAGCGGGGTGGCCTTGGAGGCCTGGCCGCCGGTATTGGAATAGACTTCGGTGTCCATGACCAGGATGTTGACGTCCTCGCCCGAGGCGATGACGTGGTCGAGACCGCCGTAGCCGATGTCGTAGGCCCAGCCGTCGCCACCGAAGATCCAGATCGATTTTTTCGTGAAGATGTCCGCGTCGGCTTTGATGGCGGCCTGGGCCGGATCGGCGTCGGACAGCAGGGCCTTCATCTTGTCGCCGAATTCCCGGGAACCGGCCGCGTCGTCCTTGTTGGCCAGCCAGCCGGTCAGGGCGGCGCGCAGCGCGTCGGACAGGTCCCCTTCCAGGGTGGCGGTCACCTTGTCGGCCAGCTTGGCCCGGCGCTGCGAGACGGCCAGGTTGAAGCCGAAGCCGAATTCGGCCGCGTCCTCGAAGAGGGAATTGTTCCAGGCCGGACCGAATCCTTCTGCGTTGACGGCATACGGTGCGGTCGGCGCCGAGCCGCCCCAAATCGAGGAGCAACCCGTGGCGTTGGCCACCATCATGCGTTCGCCAAAAAGCTGGGTGAGCAGCTTGACGTACGGGGTCTCGCCGCAACCGGCGCAGGCACCCGAGAACTCCAAAAGCGGCAGCTGGAACTGGCTGCCCTTGAGGTTCTCGCGCTTGACCAGGGAGGCCTTGTTGGTGACCGACATGGCAAAGGCGTGGTTGGGCACCTGGGCCTCGGTCTCGCCTTCCAGGGGCTTCATGACCAGGGCCTTCTGCTTGGCCGGGCAGACGTCTGCGCACGAACCGCAGCCCATGCAGTCCATGGGGAAGACCTGCATGCGGTAGGAAAGGCCTTTGAGCTCCTTGCCGTTCGCCGGCACGGTCTCGTAGCTGGCCGGCGCGTTTTGCATTTCGGTTTCGTCGGCCAGGAAGGGCCGGATGGAAGCATGAGGGCACACCAGCGAGCACTGGTTGCACTGGATGCAGTTTTCCTTGATCCAGTGCGGGATGTTGATGGCCACGCCGCGCTTTTCGTAGCGGGTGGTGGCGGAGGGGAAGGAACCGTTTTCGGCAAAGGCCGACACCGGCACCATGTCGCCCTGCTGGGCCAGGATCGGGCGGATGACCTTGTTGAAGTACTCGGGCTCGTCGCGGACCACCGGCGCGGCATCCGCGGCCGCGGCCCAGGAAGCCGGAACCGCGATTTCCACCAGGCCTTCCAGGCCCAGGTCCACGGCGTCCATGTTCATCTTGACGATCTTCTCGCCCTTCTTGCCGTAGGTCTTCTGGATGGAATCCTTGAGCAGGCTGATGGCCTGTTCGATGGGCAGCACGCCGGCCAGCTTGAAAAACGCCGTCTGCATGATCATGTTGATGCGCCCGCCAAGGCCGACCTTCTCGGCGATGGCCACGGCGTCGATGTTGCAGAACTTGAGTTTTTTGGCCGCGATGGTGCGCAGCATGTGGCCGGGCAGGTTCTTCTCCAGCTCCTCCACCGTGTTCCAGGGGGAGTTGAGCACGAAGATGCCGCCGTCCTTGATGCCTTCCAGGATGTCGTAGTCGTGGACGTAGCTCGGCTTGTGACAGGCGATGTAGTCGGCCGCGTCGATCAGATAGGTGGACTGGATGGGCTTTTTGCCGAAGCGCAGGTGCGAAACGGTGATGCCGCCGGACTTTTTGGAGTCGTAGGCAAAGTAGCCCTGGGCGTACATGTCGGTGTTGTCACCGATGATCTTGATGGCGGACTTGTTGGCGCCGACCGTGCCGTCGGAGCCAAATCCCCAGAACTTGCACTGGACCGTGCCTTCGGCCGTGGTGGGCAGCGCCGTGCCCATGGGCAGGGACAGGCCGGACACGTCGTCGATGATGCCGGAGACGAAGTGGCGCTTGGGCGCGGCCGCGGCCATGTTGTCGAAGATGGCCTTGGCCATGCCGGGGCGGAAGTCCTTGGAACCCAGGCCGTAGCGACCGCTCATGAGCTTGGGGATGGCGCCCCCGCGCTCGATGAAGGCGGCGCACACATCGGTGTAGAGGGGTTCGCCGAGGCTGCCCGGCTCCTTGCAGCGGTCGAGCACGGTGACCACTTCGGCCGAGGCCGGCAGGACCTTGAACAGGTAGTCCGGGGCAAAGGGCCTAAACAGGCGCGCCTTGACCAGGCCGACCTTTTCGCCCTTGGCATTCAAGTAGTTGACCACTTCCTCGATGGTCTCGCACGAGGAGCCCATGGAGATGACGACCCGGGTGGCGTCCGGGGCGCCGACGTAGTCGAAGAGCTTATAGGAACGGCCGGTGATGCCGGTGACCTTTTCCATCATCTTGGCCACGATGCCCGGGATGCGCTCGTAGTAAGGATTGGCGCGCTCGCGGCCCTGGAAGAAGATGTCGGGGTTCTGGGCCGAGCCGCGCAGCTCCGGATGCTCGGGGTTCATGGCGTGGGCCCGGAAGGCGGCGATTTTTTCGAAGTTCACCAAGCCCTTGATGTCTTCATAATCGATGACTTCGATTTTCTGAATTTCGTGGGAGGTCCGGAAGCCGTCGAAGAAGTGGACAAAGGGCACACTGCCTTCGATGGCGGACAGGTGGGCGACCAGGGCCAGGTCCATGCATTCCTGGACCGAGGCGCTGCCGAGCATGGCAAAGCCCGTGGCACGGGCGGCCATGATGTCGGAATGGTCGCCGAAGATGGACAGGGCATGGGTGGCGATGGCCCGGGCCGAGACATGGAAGACGGCCGGCAGCAACTCGCCGGCGATCTTGAACATGTTGGGGACCATCAGGAGCAGGCCCTGAGATGCGGTGAACGTTGTGGTGAGTGCGCCTGCCGCCAAGGAACCATGTACTGCGCCGGCCGCACCGGCCTCGGACTGCATCTCCCGAATGGATACGGTCTGGCCGAAGATGTTTTTTTGCCCTTTTGCCGCCCACTCGTCCGCTACTTCGCCCATCGTGGACGACGGGGTAATGGGATAAATGGCCGCCGTGTCGCTCAAGGCGTAGGCGATGTGCGTGGTGGCGGTATTGCCGTCCATGCTCTTCATCTTCTTGGCCATGCTGCAGTCTCCTTCAAGAGTTGTCGTTCGAGCGAACGAAAGGGCGCAGTTGTCCTCTTTCTCAGCAATCACTGTGCCAATGGCAAAAAGCCATATATTTCCGGCTAGTTAAGACACAGGATTTGCGTTTTGTTTGCGAAAGCGGCTCGCCCATCCGTTTCTTCGGATGCCGGGGAGAAGCTAATATCGCGAAATGTTAGACGAGGTAAAGTAGTTCATAGGCAGGGGGTTGTCCGGAATTTCAGACTGCATTGGATGGTCTGAATTTTCGGACAGTCCTGGTATCAGGACGGAATGGTCAGACCATATTTTTTGACCAGGGCATAGAAATGGGACCGGGACAAGCCGGAAATTTCGAGCATGGTCGTGAGGTTCCGGCCGTGTTCCCGGATCAGGCGGTCAAGGTAGCGCCGCTCCATGGATTCCTTGAAATCCTTGAGGTTTTGCGGTTCGAAAACAGACAGGTCCAAGCCCACTTCGGGCAATTGCACCGGGGACGGTGCCAGGGGGCCGCCCTTTTCCAGATGGGACTTGGCGAGCTTGATGCGCAGGTCCTGGGGCAGATGCAGGCTGAAAAGCGTTTTTTCCCGACCCGCGGCCACCACGGCCCGCTCCAGCACATTTTGCAGCTCGCGCACATTGCCCGGCCAGTCGTGGGCCTCCAGGGAGGACAGGAAGTCGGCGTCAAAGCCCTTGGTCGGCAGGCCGTAGCGGGCGCACAGGCTGTCCACGAAGGTGAGCGTCAGGGGCTTGATGTCCTCGGGCCGGGCGCGCAGCGGCGGCAAATGCAGGGACATGGTCTTCAGGCGGAAGTAAAGGTCGCGCCGGAATTCCCCGCGTTCGATCATGGGTTCCAGGTCGCGGTTGGTGGCGGCCACAAGGCGGAAATCGCTTTGCATCTCGGTCGTGGACCCGACCGGGCGGAAGCGTTTTTCGTGCAGGACCCGCAGGAAGGTCTTTTGCAGGCTCATCGGCATCTCGCCGACTTCGTCGAGAAACAGCGTGCCGCCGTCGGCCAGCCGGACCAGGCCCACCCGGTCGGTGTCGGCCCCGGTGAAGGCGCCCCGGACATGGCCGAACAGGGTGCTTTCGACCAGGGTTTCGGTGAGCGAGGCGCAGTCCACGGTGACGAACGGCCCCTTGGCCCGGGAACTGTTGGCGTGGATGAGGCGGGCGAAGAGCTCCTTGCCCGTGCCGGTCTCGCCGGTGACGAGGACGGCGGCGCTGGACCAGGCGGCCTGGGCCAC
The DNA here is from genome assembly GCA_040307025.1 of Desulfovibrionaceae bacterium. Taxonomy (GTDB): domain Bacteria; phylum Desulfobacterota; class Desulfovibrionia; order Desulfovibrionales; family Desulfovibrionaceae; genus Solidesulfovibrio. Next base: position 10,856 of record JAWRKJ010000309.1, read on the forward strand.
CTGATCGAGGCAGGGGCGCATGCGCGGGCTCACGGTCACGCAGCCGGGCAGGGCCAGGGAAACCGGCGCCCGGTCGCAACGCTTCTCCTCGCGGTAGCGCAGGGCGCGTTGCAAGGTGAGCATGATCTGCTTGAGCGGGGACGGCTTGACCAGATAGTCCCACACGCCTTCCTGGATGGCCAGTTCGGCGCCGTCGGGATCGCCGATCCCGGTCAGGATGATGACTTCAGGGGCCTCGGGGAGGCGCTTGATGCCGGGCAGGGCGGTCAGCCCGTTGCCGTCGGGCAGGCGCACGTCGAGAAAAAGCACGTCGAAGCTTTCGCGCGCGAGCATGTCCAGGCCCTCGTCCAGGGTGGCGGCAGCCTCGCCGGACAGGCGCAGCCGTCGGGTGAGGCTCAGGATCGTGTCGCGGATTTCCGGATCGTCGTCGATGATGCAGACGGATTTCATGCGGCCTTGGTTTGGGGTTTGGCGTCGAGCACCTCGCGGATGGCCGCGGAGATGATCGCCTGGTTGTACGGTTTGAGCACGACCTTGCGGATGTTGCCGGCGAGCTTTTTGTCCTCGATGTCGCCCAGACGGCCCGAAACCAGGATCACGGGCAGGCCCGGGGCAAGGGTGGCGATGCGCCGGGCCAGCTCCAGGCCGTCGATGTCCGGCATGTCGTAGTCGGTGATGCACACGTCAAAGGCGTCCGGGGTCCGGGCGAGCTGGGCGAGGGCCGCGGCGGCCCCGGCATGGGCGCTGACCTCGTGGCCGAGCTGGGCCAGGACCCGGGGAATGGTGAGGAGCTGGTCCTCGTCGTCCTCCACGAACAGGATGCGGTCCCGCCCCTGGTTGGGCGATGGGGCGACGAGGCCGGGCAGGGGACTCTCCTCGCCGTGCAGGGGCAGGTAGACGTCGAAGCCCGTGCGCACGCCGGGCTGGCTGGTCACCCGCACCGCGCCCCGGTGGCTTTTGACGATACCACGCACCACGGCCAGCCCGAGGCCCGTGCCCTCGCCCTTCTGCTTGGTGGTGAAAAAGGGGTCGAATATTTTGTCCAGAATGTCCGGGGCGATGCCGGGGCCGGTGTCCACGATGGAGAGCTTGGCATGACGGCCGGTGCGGGCCCCGACCTGGCCGGCCTGGCTCTCGTCGAGCTCCACCTCGGCCAGGGACAGGGTCAGGGAACCGCCGCCTTCGCGCATGGCCTGGAAAGCGTTGGTGCACAGGTTCATGATGATCTGGTGGATCTGGGTGGGATCGGCCCGGCAGACCACCGGCGTCGGCGGCACGTCCAGGACGATCTTGATGTTGCGCGGCAGCGAGGCCTTGATGAGGCTTATGGCCTCGGTCAGGACGTCCACCACGTTGATGGCCTGGAACCCGGCCTGGGAGGGCCGGGTGAAGGACAGGATTTGCTTGACCAGCCGGCTGCCGCGCTCGCCGGCCCGCAGCACCCGGCGCAGGTCGTCCTCCATGGGCTCGCCCTCCGGCAGATCGAGGAGGGCAAGCTCGGTGGAATTGATGATGGAAGTCAGGATATTGTTGAAATCGTGGGCGATGCCGCCGGCCAGGGTGCCGATGGCCTCCATCTTCTGGGATTGGAGGAGCTGGCGTTCCAGGCTCACCTTCTGGGTCACGTCCTCGGCCGTGGACAGCACGCCCACCACCGCGCCGCGGTCGTCGTGCAGCGGCACTTTCTTGATTTCGAGCAGCACGTCCGCGCCCCGGACGTTGCGGGCGGCGAGCTCCCCGGACAAGGCTCGGTTGCCGCGCATGACGTCCACGTCCGTGGCCCGTACCGCGTCCATGTCCTCCCGGCGCAGGGGCAGGGCATAGTCGTCGCGGTCGCGCAAGTCGTCGAGCTCGGCAAAGCCGAAAAAGTCGAGAAAGGCCCGGTTGGCTCCCAGGTAGCGTAACGCCTTGTCCTTCCAGGAGACGAGCTGGGGAATGTTGTCGAGGACCAGGCGCAGCATTTCCTGGGATTCGCGCAAGGCCCGCTCGGCCTCGTGGCGCGAGGTCACGTCCTCGACCACGCCCTCGACAAAGGCCAGATAGCCCTGGCGGTCGGCCACCAGACGCATGGTGATGTTGGCCGTGACCCGGCGGGTGTCCGGCCGCACGAACCGGCTTTCGAAGGTGACCGTGGCCTCGTCGTTCACGGTCGAATCGAGCAGTTCCCTGAAACGCTCGCGGCCGGAAAAGAGCACCTCGACCAGATCGCCCCGGCGGCCGGCCAGGACGTCGAGACTGGCCACCCCGAGCATGGAAAGCAGGGCCGGATTGACGTCCACGGTACGGCCGTCCGGGGTCATGCGGAAAATGCCCAGGGCCGAGTTCTCGAAGATGCCCCGGTACTTCTCCTCGGCCAAGCGCAGGCGCTCGGCCGTGCGCTTGAGTTCGGACACGTCGTAGAGCACGCCGACCAGACCTGCGATCTGTCCCTTGGCGCTTTCGTACACGGCCCGGTGCAGAATGACCGTATGGGGCGTGCCCTCGGCGTCCAGAATGACGGCCTCGCCGACCCGTACCCCGGGTTCCCGCAGAAGCCCCGCGTCCTCAGTGGCCAGATACCGTGACAACGGGGCCAGGCCCACGTCAGCCCCCGTGGCGGCCGGCACCGTCTCGGCGGCCAGGCCGCACCAGGCGCCGAAGGCCGGGTTGAAGCCCTGGTAGGTCCCGGTTCCATCCTTGAAATAGAGGGGGATGGGGATGGTGTTGACGAGGGTCTCCATGAAGGAGAGCTGGTCCTTGAGTTTTTCTTCCACCGAGCGTCGGCGCAGGATGTTGGTCACGAGCAGGACCATGACGTAGCACAGGATGAGCAGGCTGATGATGATGGTCCAGAAAACGGCGATATTGATGTGGTAGAAGGGGTAGGGCTCGTTGATGAGGGTGTAGCCCTCGGGCAGCTTGTCCGTGGTGATGCCGAGGCGCAGCATCTCGCGGTAATCGAAGATGTAGCTGTCGTCGGTGTGGTCGATGGGGGGCAGGGCGGAAACCGGCGTACCGTGGAGGATCTTGTCGGTCAGGTCGGCCACGAGCCGGCCTTCGGTCACGCCGCTGTGGAGCTTGCCGCCGACAATGCCGTGGCCGAGCATGAACTGCCAGGGACTGTAGATGGGCACGTCGGAATTGGCCCGGATGGCCGACAGCACCTCGTTGACCGAATAGACGTCCTTTTGCGTATCCTTATAAAAAGGAATGAGGAAGATCATGGCGTCGTCGGCGAGGTTGCGCACGCGGTCGAGGATTTCGGACAGGGACAGGTTGTCCTCGTATTCGAAGGTCAGCCGGCCCGCGAACGCGCCTTCCACGGCCTGGACCTGGTTGCGGATGGCCACGCCCGTCACCGACGTGTCGCCGAAGATGATGAGCCGGCGGCGGCCCGGGTGGAAGCGCAGGGCCAGCTCCAGGGTCTCGCGCATGGCCGGGTTTTCGAGCACGCCCGTGAAGTTCGGGTGTCCGCCCAGCCAGTCCGGGTGGAAGTCGTTGACCCCGCAAAAGACGACCGGGGTTTCGGGAAACAGTTCCTTGCCGTATTGGCGCAGGAAATCGAAGGCGAAGTTGTCCGAGGCCAGGATGACGTCGAAAAGGGTATGGCGGTATTTGTGCTTGTAATAGGCGTGGAGCATCTCGCGCAGATCGGGGTCCGTGAACTTTTTTGAGTCCATGTATTCGATCTGGAGGTCCACGTTGTAGTCCGATTGGGCCAGGCCCTCGCGGATGCCCTGGAGGATCTCGTCCGACCACTGGTAGCCGTTCTGGTACGAGTTCAAATAGAGGATGTTGCGGCGCACTTTTTCCGCCCCGGCCCGGCCGGGCAGGACCAGGCAGGCCAGCAGGACGAGCCACAACAGGCACGCTCGGGCGACGGGCGGCTTCATGGCCACGGAGTGGTTGGGCGTTTTGGGCGCATAGGCTATCTCTGCCAATGTGTCATGGCCAGGGGGGAAGTCAAGCCCCTGGGCCGTTTGGCAGCGGTTGCGGTCTTGCCGGTCCGGGCGGCGGAGGCTATCAAGCAAAATTTGCGGGACGGTGCCTTCGTCCCGACACCGCGCAACCTGCCTGAGGGAGGAGTTTCGATGGATTTGACCACGCTTCGCAAAAAGGCCAGGGAAGAGCTCAAGGGATTTTGCCGGGTTTGCCCGGTGTGCGACGGCCGGGCGTGTGCCGGCGAGGTGCCGGGTATGGGCGGCAGCGGCACGGGTGCGGCCTTCGCGGCCAATCTGGACGCCCTGCGCCGGGTACGGCTGCACATGCGGGCCCTGCACGACGTCAAAACCGCCGACACGTCCACGACGCTGTTCGGCCGGAGCCTGGCCCTGCCCGTCCTGGCCGCGCCCTTGACCGGCGTGGTCTACAACATGGGCGGCGAGCTCTCCGAAGCCGAGTTCATCCGGGTGATCATGGAAGGCTCGATCGCCGCCGGCACCCTCGGCATGTCCGGGGATGGGGCCGATCCGACCATGTTCGATTCGGGCCTGGCCGCCATCACCGCAAAGGGCGGTCTTGGCATCCCGGTGGTCAAGCCCCGCAGCCAGGAGGCCGTCCGCGAGCGTCTGGCCCAGGCCGAGGCGGCCGGTGCCGTGGCCGTGGGCATGGATATCGACGGTGCCGGGCTCATCACCATGGCGCTCAAGGGCCAGCCCGTGTCGCCCAAGACCCCGGCCGAGCTGGCCGAGCTGGTCGGTGCCACCAAGCTGCCGTTTCTCGTCAAAGGCATCATGACCCCGGACGAGGCCGAGATTGCGGTGGCGGCCGGTGCGGCGGGCATCGTGGTCTCCAACCACGGCGGGCGCATCCTGGACCATACGCCTGGCGCGGCCGAGGTGTTGCCGGCCATTGCCCGGGCGGTCCGGGGCCGGGCGGTCGTCCTGGCCGACGGCGGGGTGCGTACCGGGGTCGATGTGCTCAAGTATCTGGCCCTGGGCGCCGATGCGGTGCTCATCGGCCGGCCCCTGGTGGTCGGGGCCTTCGGCGGCGGAGCGGAGGGCGTGGCCTTGCTGCTGCGCAAGCTGCAGGCCGAACTGACCGCGGCCATGCTGCTCACCGGCACGGCTTCGGTGCGCGGGGTCTCGCCGCGGATACTTTGCGAGATGCGGTAGGGGAAGGGACGGAGAAACGCTTCCGGCGGGGGGGGGGGGGGGGGGGGGGGGGGGGGGGGGGGGGGGGGGGGGGGGGGGGGGGGGGGGG
>JAWRKJ010000310.1:0-16021 GCA_040307025.1 Desulfovibrionaceae bacterium
GCCGTGGCGGCCCGGCGCGGCCGTCTGGCCGGCCGGGGCTGGTCCGAGGACCTCATGGACCGGATGGATGACTGGCAGTGGGATGAAGCAAAAAAACTCGGCCAATGCCGCTATGTGGTCGACAATTCCGGGGAGCCGGCCGATCTGGCGGCCGGAGCCGACCGGGTGCTGGCCGCCCTGGCCGGCGAGCGCCGGGCCGAGGCCATGAGCCGGTTTCAGGCCCTCCTGTCCGCCGGCTACGCGGCCCGTCCCGGAGAACTGCCGCCCGAACAGACGGGACCTCCGGGTGAGCCGGCATGATCCCGTTGCGCGACAACGTCCCGAGTTCCCGGCGGCCGCTCGTGACCTGGACCATTCTGGTCGTGTGCGCCCTGGTCTTTTTCTATGAGCTGCTTCTGCCCGAGCAGTCGTTGCTCGTCTTTACCCACCTCTACGGCGTAGTGCCGGCCCGGTTCACCAATGACGCCTATGCCCTGGCCGTGGGCTATCCCGAAAACGGCTATGAAGCCTTGTTCACCTACATGTTCCTGCACGGGGGCTGGTTCCATTTCCTCTTTAACATGTGGGTGTTCTGGATTTTCGCCGACAACGTGGAAGAGGCCCTGGGACCGGGGCGGTTCGCGGCGTTCTATGTGCTGTGCGGGCTGCTCGCGGCCGTGGCCCACATTCTTTTCAACTGGAATTCCACCGTGCCCGTGATCGGCGCCTCGGGGGCCATCGCCGGGGTCATGGGCGCCTATTTCCGGCTTTTCCCCAAGGCCCGGGTGGTGACGCTCATCCCGATCATCATCATTCCCTGGATCGTGGAGCTGCCGGCCGTGGTTTTCCTCGGCATCTGGTTTGCCATCCAGGTTCTTTCGGGCCTGACCGGGAGTCTGGCTTCGGGCGGCTCGGCCGACGTGGCCTTCTGGGCCCATGTGGGCGGATTCGTGGCCGGACTGTACCTGGTCAGGCTGTTTCTGCCGCGGGGGTGCCGCTACTGTTTCGACCCGCGAGAGCGGCGTTACGACCGGGAACCTTGAAGCCCTCTCTGTGCGCGAGCGGGGAGGGGAATCTCAGGCCTTTTCCTGCCTGTCCACCCACTTTTCCACCCGGATCGGCCGGTAGGCCCGCATGGCGGCGAGCAATCCCGTCGGTGTGTCCGAGGACAGCACCAACCCCTTGTGTTTGTCCCGGATGAAGCCTTCGGCGGCCATGCGGTCCACGAAGTCGAGCAGGGGGGTGTAGTAGTTCTGGACGTTGAGCAGGCCGCAGGGTTTTTCGTGCAGCCCGAGCTGGGCCCAGGTGATGATCTCGCAGAATTCCTCCAGCGTGCCCATGCCGCCGGGCAGGGCGATGAAGCCGTCGGCCAGTTCGGCCATGCGCGCCTTGCGTTCGTGCATGGATGGCACGACGATAAGTTCGGTCAGGGCCGGATGGGCCACTTCCTTGCGTTGCAGAAAGGCCGGCAAGATCCCGACGGCCGTGCCGCCTGCGGCCAGAACCGCGTCCGCCACCCGGCCCATGAGCCCGACCCTGGCGCCGCCATAGACAAGGCCGAGGTGCTCGGCGGCCAGCAGACGGCCGAGTTCATGGGCCGCTTCGCTGTAGGCCGCGTCCGCCCCGGCGGACGAGCCGCAAAACACGCAGATGGTTCGCATGCCAAAACCCCCGGGGCCGGATGTCGGCCCCGTTTCCTTCGGATGCCTTGCTTCGGATTATTCCAGGCCTTCGATGATGGGCCGGTGCTGGCTCAGGTCGAAAAAGCCGCTCACCGGAAAGGGCAGGGTGTAGTTGGGAATCTTGGCGAAGTGGATAAAGCCGATATCCTTGCCTTCTTCCAGTTCGGACAGGGCGGTCAGGCCCAGGGGGATCGGGAAATTCAAGGCACAGGCATGGATCTCGGACACCTTGTCCTTGTAGCGGGTCTTGAGGTAGTCCACGAGCGCGTCGCGTTCCGGTTCGGTGAAGGCTTCGAGCAGAATACGGCGGCTGCTCTCCAGGCTCACGGGCAGGTCCGGGTCCACCGGATCGCCGAGCAGGACGTTCCAGTCGTAGATCCCAGCCTCGGCCGGGTCCCATTCGGGGCGGAACAGATGGACCATGACGTCCTTGCGCCCCTTGAAGCTCTTGATGACCATGGACACGGTCCAGGCCCGGTCTACGGGAAGGTTGAAGTCGGCGGGTACGATATCGATGTCCATGGCGTCTCCTTGAGCACTGCATCTTGGCCCCGACGCGGCCGCAGGGCCGGGGGGCGGGATTTTCGCTTTGTTTGCCGTTCAGAGGGTTGTAAGGGAAACTACCATGCATTTCCAGCTTGAATCCGAATACCTGCCGCAGGGCGATCAACCCCAGGCCATCGACGCGCTGTGCGCCAACCTGTCCCAGGGCGTGAATAGCCAGGTGCTGCTCGGCGCCACCGGCACGGGCAAGACCTTCACCATGGCCCAGGTGGTGGCCCGGCTCAACCGGCCGGCCCTGGTCATGGCCCCCAACAAGACCTTGGCCGCCCAGCTCTACAGCGAGTTCAAGGGGCTGTTTCCCAACAACGCCGTGGAGTATTTCGTCAGCTATTACGACTATTACCAGCCCGAGGCCTACCTGCCGCGCACGGACACCTACATCGAGAAGGACGCCTCGATCAACGACGACATCGACAAGCTGCGCCATGCCGCCACCCATTCCCTGCTCACGCGCCGGGACGTGCTCATCGTGGCCTCGGTGTCCTGCATCTACGGCCTGGGGTCCCGGGACTACTACGAGCGCATGGTGCTCACGGTCACCGTGGGCGAGACCACGGGCATGGAAGCCGTGCTGGCCCGGCTGGTGGAAATTCACTATGAGCGCAACGATTACGATTTCCACCGGGGCGTGTTCCGGGTACGCGGGGACGCCGTCGAGCTTATCCCGGCCTACAGTCGCGACCGAGCCTTGCGCCTGGAATTTTTCGGGGACGAGCTCGAATCCATTTTGGAGACCGATCCTCTGACCGGCGAGATCCTGGGCTCCATGCAAAAGGCCGTGATCTTTCCGGCCAGCCACTACGTGTCCGACCGCGACAACCTGAACCGGGCCGTGTCCGACATCCGCGAGGAACTGCGCCTGCGCCTGACCGAGCTCAAGACGGCCAACGAGCTCGTGGCCGCCCAGCGCCTGGAAATGCGCACCATGCAGGACCTGGAGATGATCGAGGAGCTCGGCTACTGCAACGGCATCGAGAACTATTCCCGCCATCTCGACGGCCGCAAGGCCGGCGAGCCGCCCTATACGCTCCTCGATTACTTCCCCGAGGACTTCATCCTGTTCGTGGACGAATCCCACATCACGGTGCCGCAGATCGGCGGCATGTTCTCCGGCGACCGGTCGCGCAAGCAGACCCTGGTCGATTTCGGCTTTCGCCTGCCTTCGGCCCTGGACAACCGGCCGCTCAATTTCGAGGAGTTCCTGGGTCGCATCGGCCAGGCCGTCTATGTCTCGGCCACGCCCGGGGACTGGGAACTCAAGCGGGCCGAGGGGGTGATCGTGGAGCAGATCATCCGGCCCACGGGCCTGCTCGACCCGAGGGTGGAAGTGCGGCCCACCAAGGGGCAAGTGGACGACCTCATGGCCGAGTGCCGGTTGCGGGTCGACGCCGGGGAACGGGTGCTCGTCACCACGCTCACCAAGCGCATGGCCGAGGAGCTCACGCAATACCTCAATTCCATGGGAGTGCCGGCCCGCTACCTCCATTCCGACATCGACACCCTGGAGCGGGTGGCCATCATCAAGGCCCTGCGCCAGGGGGAATTCTCGGTCCTGGTCGGCATCAACCTGCTGCGCGAGGGCCTGGACATCCCGGAAGTGTCCCTGGTCGCCATCCTGGACGCGGACAAGGAAGGTTTCCTGCGCTCCACGCGCTCCCTCATCCAGACCTTCGGCCGGGCTTCGCGCAACGTGGCCGGCTCGGTCATCCTCTATGCCGACACCATGACCGGCTCCATGGCCGCGGCCATGGACGAGACCTCCCGCCGCCGGGCCAAGCAGGAGGCTTCCAACCGGGAGGCCGGCATCACGCCCCGCACCATCATCAAGCCCATGGACAGCGTGCTGGACAATCTGTACGGCCAGGAGCGGGAAACTCCGGCCGGTTACGGACCGTCGCCGACCTCGAACGCGCACCGGCCGGAAGTCCGGGAGGAAGCCGAGGCCTATGGCGGGGATATGTCCCGCAAGGCCATGGAAAAACTCGTGAAGACCCTGGAGCGGGAAATGCGCGAAGCAGCCAAGGCCCTGGAATTCGAACGGGCGGCCGGCCTGCGGGACCGGATCGCGCGGTTGCGGCAACGTTTGCTCGACATGGACTGAGGCCATGCCCCATCGCGCCCTTGTCTTCCAAAGCCGGGCCGCGCGGCTCTATCACCGGCTGGGCTCCTGGGGACCGCTCCTGGGCGGCCTGGCTGCCCTGAGCTTGGTCTTTTGCCTGGGCATCGCCGGCTACATGCGCGTGGAGGGCTGGAGCTTTTTCGACAGCCTCTACCAGGTGATCATCACCCTTTCCACGGTGGGCTTCCAGGAAGTCTATCCCCTGTCCCGCCAGGGCCGCATCGTCACCATGCTGCTTATCGTCTCGGGCGTGGGATCGTTCGCCTACCTGGTGGGAGCCTTCACCCAGGTCCTGGTCGAGGGCCGGTTGCAAAAGTTTCTCGGGAGACGGCGCATGCAAAAAATCATCGATGGCCTCGCGGGCCATGTCATCATCTGCGGCTACGGCCGCATCGGTTCCATCGTATCCCGGGAGCTTGCGGCCGAGAATGTGCCGTCCGTGGTCATCGAGAGCAATCCCGAGGTGGTCCGGTTATTGTCGGAACAGAGTGTGCCCTATGTGGCCGGTGACGCCACGGACGACGAGGCGTTGCTCGCCGCCGGCCTGCTCCGGGCGAAAACCCTGGTCGCGGCCCTGTCCCAGGAATCGGCCAATGTGTACGTGACGCTCACAGCCCGCCAGCTCAACCCCGGCATCCGCATCGTGGCCCGGGCCGATGCCCAGGGCCATATCCAGCGGCTCACGCGGGCCGGTGCCGATCAGGTGTTGGTGCCGCACCTCTATGGCGGCGTGCGCATGGCCCAGTCGGTGCTGCGGCCCACGGTCACGACCTTCCTGGAACTGGCCGGACCGGGCGGCGATATCGACCTGCAAATGGAGGAGCTGCAAGTCACCGAGACCTCGGATATCGTGGACCAGAACCTCATCGAGGCCCGTATCCGGCCGCGCTTCAACCTCATCGTCATCGCCGTGAAAAAGGCTTCCGGCGAAATGATCTTCAATCCCCAGCCCCAGTCCGTGCTGGAGGCCGGCGACACCATGATCCTGGTCGGCAAGAAGGACGGCCTGGACGGCCTGCGGGAGCTGCTTTGAGCCGGGAGGACGCGGAGATCGTGGTCGCCCGCTACCGGGAGGACGTCTCCTGGACCGCGGGACTCGGTTTTCCGGTCACGGTCTATGACAAGTCCGGCACGCCGGGGCCGCTTTCCTTGCCCAACATCGGCCGGGAAACCCACACCTATTTGAGCCACATCTTGCGGCGCTACGATGCTCTGGCCCGCCATACCGTGTTTATCCAGGCCGCGCCCTTCGACCATATGCCGCCCGGCACGACGCCGGCGGACTTCGCCGCCCGCATCGCCCAAAACGTGCGCCTGGGCCTACGCTTTACCGGATTTGCCGCCTTCAAGCTCAAATGCGACCGGCTCGGCCGGCCCCATGACCTGGCCGATCCGGCCAAGCACGGCCATCGCCCCGGGTTCGGCAAGGATATTCCCCTGGGCGACGTGTATGCCCGGCTGTTTGCCGGCCCGGTGCCCGAAACCTTCCTGGTCCCGGCCCCGGCCGGCATGCTGTTTGTGGCCCGGGAGCGCATCCTGTTTCATTCCCGGGAGTTTTATCGCCAGGCCCTGGATCTCGTCGCCTCCGACCCCGACGATGCCGCCAATATCGGCCATGCCTTCGAACGGCTATGGCAGGTTGTCTTTAACGGAAAAACGTTGGAAAAGATTGCGTAATTTGCGATTTCCTTTTGCTTTGCGAAGCTGTTCGCGCTAGGAACAGAGCGTTTCCCGGGACCGGTTCGCACATGGTCCCCCCGCCTTGCTTTCCGTTTCCTTGCCTGCTTTTTCCCCGGAGGTAGGAGGCCATGCGCGCAACTTCGGCCTTTCCCACGCGTATCGTCTGGTTGGACACGGTCCGCTTGAGCGCGGTCGTGGCCGTCATCGTCCTGCACGCCGCCGCCGCGTACACCGTCCTCATCCCCTGGTGGTACGTGACGCCCAGGCAAACGGCACCGATCTTCGATCTGCTCATCGTCATGCAGGACGGCTGGGTTATGCCGGCCTTGTTCGGCATTGCCGGCTTTTTCTCCCTGCCATCCCTGGGCCGTCGCGGCTCGATCGGCTTCCTGGTCGGACGGCTCAAGCGTCTGGGACTGCCGCTTGTGGGCTTGACCATTTTTTTCTGCCCGGTGATCGGCTACCTTGAGCGGTTGAACAAAGGGCTGACCGGCACGTTCTGGGACTACTGGCTGGGTCTTTTGCCATCACTGGCCGACTGGCGGCTGCGGGTGTTGACCGGCCAGGAAAACTTCGGGACCGGGAATGGCCTCATGGGCCCCTATCATTTGTGGTTTCTGGCGTTGCTCCTGCTTATGAGCTTCGCCCTGGTCCTGGGAGCCGGGCTGGTGCGATCGAAGGGCCGCTTGGCAAAGCAGGGGAGGCAGTGGCTCGCCTGGGGCGTGGTGTGCGGCATGGGGCTGGCCGAGGCCTGGGTCCAAATGCGTATTCCGGACGCGGCCTGGGTGCGGTGGGGGCCTTTTTGCGTCGTGCAGCTGACGCGGCTGCCCTTGTATGTCGGCTTTTTCCTGCTCGGGCTGTTGGCTTGGCGGGAAGAGTGGTTTGCCGTGCGCTGGATTCCCGGCCCGCTCTGGGGCTGGGGGCTGGCGAGCCTTGCCACCTTCGTGGCCATGATCATCGGTGGGACGGCCATGGGGGCGCCTGGTGTCAAGCCTCTGTGGATTCCCTTCAGCTACGGGTTAGCCCGCACGGCCTTTGGTCTGGCCGCCACCGGATTCGTACTGGGCGTATGCGGGAGCCGCGAACACCGGGCCGGTCGGCTGACCGCCAGCCTGACCCGCAGTTCCTTCGACCTCTATCTGCTCCACATGCCACTGGTGGTGCTGGTGCAATACCTGCTCGCGGCCACGAGCGTCCCGCTCTACGCCAAATTCACCCTCGCCCTGGTGCTGCCCACGGGCGTATCCTGGGGCGTGAGCCGCTTGCTGGTCGGACGACACAAAACCTGGCGACCGCTGGCTGTGACAGCGGCTTTTGGCCTGTGCATCCTCGTCTGGGGGGCGTAAGCCTGGACGGCGTCGCGGCGATCAACCACCGCCGACCGGCGGGAACACGCCCACCCGGTCTCCGTCGGCCAGGACCTTGTCCAAGGTCACGTTCATGCCGTTGACAAAGACGATCTTGATTTCTTCCTGGGGAATGGACAGGCGGGTGATGAGTTCGAGGACCGTCTCGCCGGGATGGATGGGGAAGGCGTCGGCATTGCTCGGGGTCAGGGGAGCCAGGGTGGCATAGCATTTGAGCTCGATGGGCATAGGGCCATCCTTCTCGCTGGTTTCCCGTTCCAGGGAACACGGGCCCAGCGCCTTCATCTTTTTTCGGTTAGATATAACATGATTTCACACTTGTCCATGTCCGGACCGGGCAGACCTGAAACACGAAGGTGCTCGCCGACCTGTGCATCTGCCGTGCTGCCTGCGTTGCTTTTCTCTGCGGCGGCGTGTATTGTTTTATGGGTTGTGGTATATTTTGCCTCGCCCACGGGTCCACACTGTTGGACAAAAGAAGGGGCTGGCGCCATTGGCCCGGCCGCCGGTCGGCGAACGCAAGGAATACCATGAGCAAAATTTCGGGATATATCGCGATTACGCTGCTTGTGCTCGCAGTGGGAGTGGGCGCGTGGTATTATGTCGGCTATGAGGAGGAGCAGGCTGCGCCCCAGTGGTCCGGCGGCGAAATTCGGGTGGGCTATTCCAGCGAACCGCCCTATGCGTTTCGGGCCGAGACGGGCGAGGTGACCGGGGATGCGCCCGAAATTGCCAAGGCCGTGCTGGCTCGATGCGGCATTACGCGCATTCGGTGGGTGCTCATGGACTTCAGTCAGACCATCCCGGAACTGTTGGCCGGTCATATCGACATGATCGCCAACGGCATGTTCATCACCCCGGAACGTGCGGCCCGTATCGCTTTTTCCTTGCCCTATGCCCGGGTGGGGCAGGGGTTGCTGACCCGGAGCGGCAATCCCGCTGCGCTGCATGCCTACGCCGATGTGGCCGCCCGGGACACGGTCCGGGTGGCGGTGCTCGACGGCGCCATCGAACAACAGCTTCTGCTGGGGCTCGGCGTGCCCCGCCAACGCCTGTTCGTGGTGCCGGAGCCGATCGACGGCTTGGCCGCCGTACGCCAGGGCCGAGCCGATTGCCTGGCCCTGAGCGCACCCACGGTTGCCTGGCTCGCCGCCACGGCTCCGCAAGAAGTGGAAGTGGTCAGCCCCTTTCAACAACCGTCTGCGATGCAGGCGATCGGACATTGCGCCTTTGGGTTCCGGTCGGCGGACCGGGCCTTGCGGGAAGCGGTAAACCGGGCCTTGCGCGCCTATATCGGGACGCCCGACCACGTCAAGGCGGTCAGGCCTTTCGGCTTTGGGCCTGAAACGCTTCCGGATTGGACAAGCCGTGAGCAGTAGGACCTCTGAAACTCCACAACCTCTTTTGCCAGCCGGGGCCAGTGCATGAACCGGGCAAGACACCGACGCCTGTCCTGGCTGCGCAGCCGGGGATGGATCGATTTGCAGCTCTACGCCATGCTTTCGGTGGCGCTGCTCTCCGGGTTGCTGCTGTGGTGGACAAATGCGGCATGGCGGCAAAGCCTGGTTACCTCACAAGAAATCTTCACAAATCTTCGCCGGGCCAGAAGTGATGCGATCCGGGCGCATCTGGCGGTCATGCGTTCGTTGTCCGGAGAACCGGACATCCGCCTGCCTGAAATCAGCACCCTGTTTGAGCAGGCATCCGAACGGATCGCCAGGCTTGGGGCCAGGCTTGATCCGGGCCGGGAGGACGCGCTTTGGAACACGGATACACCGGAACTGCGCGAGACCTTGGCAAGTTACGGGAAGGGTCTCGATCGGTTCCGGGCCCTGGCCGCGCAGGCCCTGATGTCGGGTTCGGGCGGCTTGGTCCGGTACGGCCTGGAACTCCACACCAGCTTTGCCGGCCTCGAAAAACAGGCTGAGGCCTTGGGTGTAACCATCCAGCAACGCATGGCCGCGACCATCAAACGCCAGGAACGCTTGGGCCAGCTGTTTTTTGGGCTGTGGCTGGTTTTTCTGGTCCTGCTCGGCCTGAGTCTGGCCGCGGCCTCGGCCAAACGTCGTCGCGCCGAGACCTCCCGCCTCGAAAGTGAAATCAAGTACCGTTCCTTGTTCGAGCAGGGTATGGATGCCACGCTGCTGGTGGCGAACGACAGCGGGGAGATCCTTGATTGCAACCAAGCCGTGCCCTCGGAATGGGGCTATGCCCGGGAGGAGCTGATCGGCCGCGAACCTGCCAGTTTGCGGGCCGCATCACCTGCGGCGGAAGATGTCGCGGCTCAGGAAATCCAGTATTCCAATGGGCGCCGGGCCGTCCTGCGGGAGACACGGATTGTCACCCGGTCTGGCGAGATTCGAGAGGTAGCCGTCAAGACGGGCTTTTTCCACTTGGGTGAGCGTCCGGTGCGATTGGAACTGTATCGGGACATCACCGAGCGCAAAAAAAACGAACGGGCTCTGGCCGAAAAAGTGGCCATGCTGCGCGTCCTGGGAGACAACCTGCCCCAGGGCATGATTTTCGAATTGTCGGTCGGCGTCGACGGAAAGCGGCGTTTTCGCCATGTCAGCCAGGGCGTGGAGGAGATCTTCGGCCAAAGTGCCGGGGCAATCCTGGAGCATCCGGAACTGCTGCTGGAGCCGCTGGCGCCGGAGGACCGGGCGCTTCTGATCCGGGCCGAAACCACGGCCAGGGAGTCGCTGACCGTATTCGATGTGGCGGTTCGCCTGGACTCGGCGCGCGGCGACGGGCGCTGGGTCCAGTTCCGGGCCGCGCCCCGGCCCGGCGAGGATGGAGAAATTCTGTTCGATGGGGTGGTGTTCGACATCACGGCTCAAAAACGCATCGAGGAGAGTCTACGCCAGGCCAAAACCGAAGCCGAGGCCGCCAGTCAGGCCAAAACCGAGTTTCTGGCCAACATCAGCCATGAAGTGCGCACGCCCTTAAACGGGGTCCTGGCCATGCTGCAATTGCTCCATGCCAGTCCCCTGGATGCGGCCAGTTCGGCCAATGTGGAAACAGCCCTGTTCGCCGCTCATGGTCTGGTCCGGGTTTTGTCCGATATCTTGGATTTCAGTCTCCTGGAGGCCGGCCGGCTCGTCATGCATCGTGATGTCCTGGCCATCCGGGGACTGGCCACGGAAATCATGCGGATGCTGGCTGTGGAATGCCAGCGCAAGGCCTTGCGGACGGAACTGATGGTCGACGCGGCGGTGCCGGCGTGGATCGTCACGGATGGTGCCCGGTTGCGCCAGGTACTGTTCAATGTGATTGGCAATGCGGTCAAATTCACCGAACGAGGCTTGGTCAGCCTCGATATCGCCGTGGCCTCCCGCCAGGGGCAGGGCGTACATCTGCTCTTTACGGTCGCTGATACGGGCATCGGCATTGGCGCGGAGCAACTTGACACCATTTTCGAACCCTTTACCCAGATCGACGGCTCCCTGACCCGCAAATACGGCGGGACCGGCCTTGGGCTCGGCATTGTCAAACGTCTCGTGGGGCTGCTGGATGGCCACATTCTTGTGGAAAGCCAGCAGGGGTGTGGCACGGTATTTTCTTTCACCATCCATGCCCGCGAAGTGTCTGCGCCCCGGCTGGTCCCAGTGGTGCCGAGCACCCGTCCCTGCGACGGCCACAAACGGCATGTGCTCGTGGTGGAGGACGAGGCCGTCAACCGCATGGCCACCGTGGCCATGCTCAAAAAGCTCGGGTACACGGCCACTGCCGTGGAGGACGGGGATCAGGTCCTCGACGCCCTGGCCGGGGAATCCTTCGACGTGGTGCTCATGGATATTCAGATGCCCCGGGTCAGCGGCGTGGAAGCCACCCGGCGCATTCGCAAGGCGACCGAGCCGGGCATCGACCCCCGCATTCCCGTCATCGCCCTGACCGCTCATGCCATGGCCGGGGATCGGGAGCGCTATCTGGCCAGCGGCATGGACGCCTACCTGTCCAAGCCGGTGGATATGCAGGCTTTGGGCGAAACCATTGTCACGGTCTGCGACAAGAGATGTCGCGCCGGCTGAGGAGAACCAACGCGCCGCAGCGTGCTACCGGCCGAATACGGCATTGTATCCGCCTCGCAACGACGGTGCGGTGGCAATGGGTCTTTCGTCGAGATGCCACATCGTTATCCCCTTTTTTTCCCACGCCGACAGCTGATAAGACGTTGATTTCTCTTTGCGACCCACGTACACACAGTACAAATTCCGACGCATACTGGTGGCAAGACGTTCGCAAATGCCAGGCAACAGATTGGAAAAGTTGGAAATTGAAATGCTATCCAAGGGGGGAGCCATGTCGCGGAGGGGATCCGTACTGCTCCGGGGAATCGCCGGATTGTTGGGATTGCTGCTTTGCCTTGCCACCACGGTCAAGGTAACTTTCGCTTTTGTTCTCAATGGATGGGATTACAATGTCCCATCGACGATCATCAGCAGCAGCGGTGTTGGCGTTCTTTCCTATGATGCTGTCGGCCGTGTCACGGCGTTTTCCAGCTCCTATGGCAATGGCCTCATCACCTACACCAATCAACACTATAATTCCAGCGGTAATCTCGTGTACACGGCCCAGGTGACCGGTATTTACGAAAGCCCCTATACCAGTGTCACGGTCACCCAGGTTGGCGGATCTTCCGGTTCCGAATGCCCGGTGACAACGGCCGAGAGGGTGTTTCGGCAGTCCGAGGAAGTGGTCAGCGCCACCGTCCTGCGCACCGAACGCCGAGCCGTGGAAGGCGCGTTGTACAACCGCCTGCGCTTGGTCATGCTGCCGGGCAATATAGGCAAACCGGCCACAATTTCGGCCCAGATGCCGACCGGCGTGGCTTCTGGCGACGCCGCACCCGGGGCATCGTCCTGGTCCGTGTGGTTCGACGGTTCCCTCACGCCCACGGGATCGTATCGGGTCGGTCTGCAAAACGCAGCCTTCAACGCCATGGGCTTGGTCGGCGTCGAATACGCCGTCAACAGCCGACTGTTGTTCGGCTTGTCCATGGGCTATTCCAACATGGCCACGACCTATTACAACGGAAGCGGGGCCAGCCAGACCGACAACGGTTTCGTTCTCAACCCCTATATTGGTTTTCTCCCCATCGACAACCTGCTCGTGGCCGTGCAGGGCGGACTCATTCTCACCGACACCACGGTTTCGGGCCACGAATTCGTGGCCGGCACCACCCTGTCCCACAACCGCAATTACGGTGTGGTTACGGGCGCCATCGGCACCGACGTCTCCTACGCCATCGTGCTTGACCGCCTGGTCATCACCCCCCATGCCGGTTATTCGTATTCGAGCCGTCAGCCCCAAAGCGGCGGCGTCAAGGGCGTGGAGCAGGGCATGCTCGGCGCCGGCGCCATGTTCGGCTACAACTTCGAGCGCCTGACCCCCTTTGTCAGCGCGACCTACAACTACGACACCATCGGCCAGACCCGGTCCCAGCGCGAGGACATGCTGGGCACGGCCGGCCTGACCTACCGGGCCAACGACCGGTTCCAGGCCACCATGTCCGTGTCCAACACCTTTTTCCGGTACAAGGAGTACGAGACCACCTTCGATGTGAACTTGCGGTACACGTTCTAGCCCGCACCGCGAACAGCCGGAACGCGACCCGAAACACAGGAGGGCTTGTCTGTATGATGCGCTTCGCCGTCTGCGTCCACAACCGGTTGCCCCAGGTGGGGATTCTGGCAAGCCTGCTCATGTTTTCTCTGTTTCTCGCTTTGGAAACGACCGCCCGGGCGGCCGAGACTCCGGCCGGCTATCTGGACGCTGTCCAGGGCGAGGTCACGGCCACCCATCCGAACCTGGGCCGCCGAACCCTGGGGCTCGAGGACAAGGTGTACGCCCATGACCTCGTGGCCACCGGCCCGGGAGCGGCCGCCCGCATTGTCTTTCGCGACAAGAGCGTGCTCGAAATCAAGGAATCGAGCCAGGTCAGCCTGGCCGATTTCAGCTTCGAGGCCAAGGGCGAAAAAGCCATGACCGTCAAATTCGCCGTGGGCGTGTTCCGCATGATCACGGGGGAAATCGTCAAGGCCAATCCGGACAAGTTCAAGGTGGAATCGCCCTTGTCCGTCATCGGCATACGCGGCACGGACTTCGCTTCCCGGGTGGGCGGCGGCAGTGAGCTGCACGCCCTGTTTTCCACGGGCACGCCCATCGCCGTGGAGTCCGGGGGACGGGAACAGCGCATCGACCGGCCGGATTTCGGCGTGGATGTGACCCGCGCCAGTCTCGGCACCCCGCGTCCCCTGACCGAGGCCGAAAAGAAGCTCTTCGCCCGGACAGCCTTTATCCGGCAGATGGACATGAACCGGTTGCAGATGCTGCTGCGCATCAACCAGGGGGTCACCATCCGGCCGCCGGCCCGGATCGGCCGCCCTTAAGTCCGCAGGCCGGACGATTTGAGGCAAGAGAAGCCTCCGGCGGCCAACGGGCTTTGCCTTTTGGAATCCCTCCGTGATTCTCGCCGGTTGCACCGTATTCTTCGGTGCCTGGCACACCGCCAGGCAATTGAGGAATGGTCGCAAGCCACGGACAAGGGGCTCGGGGAGATGATTCCCTTGTGGGGGGAAAAGCAGCGGTGGCGCCTCTCCTGGAGCCGCAAGCGCCTTTCCCCTCTATTCCCCCGACGTCTCGCGCAGGCGGCGGCGGAGCACCTTGCCCACCATGGTCTTGGGCAGTTCCGAGCGAAATTCCATCAAGCGCGGCACCTTGTAGTTGGCCAGCCGTTCCCGGACATAGGCCGTGATGTCGTTGCGGGTCGGAGACGTTCCTGGCTCAGGCACCACGAACACCTTGACCGCCTCGCCGCGCGTGGGGTGGGGCACGCCGATGGCCGCCGCTTCCTTGACCTTTGGGTGGGTGAGCAGCACCTCTTCGATCTCCCGGGGATAGATGTTGTACCCGCCCGAGATGATGAGATCCTTTTTCCGATCAAGGATGAAGAAATAGCCATCTTCGTCCATGACGGCCAGATCGCCCGTATGCAGCCAGCCGTCGCGCAGCACGTCGGCCGTGTCGTCGGGGCGGCCCCAGTAGCCGCGCATGACCTGGGGCCCGCGCACCACGAGTTCGCCGGGTTCGCCGGGCGGCAGAATGCGCTTGCCGGTTTCCATGTCCACCACCCGGGCCAGGGTGCCGGGCATGGGAATGCCGATGGAACCGGGTTTGCGGCGGCCTTCCAGGGGATTTAAGTGGGTGATGGGCGAGGCCTCGGTCAGGCCGTAGCCTTCGAGGATGGCCGCACCGGTCAGGGACTGGAACTGCTCGATGAGGTCCAGGGACATGGGCGCCGAGCCCGACACGCAGTAGCGGATGCTGCCCAGGGTCTTTTGGCTGGCGCCTTTCTGGCGCAGCAGGGCGGCATAGACCGAGGGCGTGCCGGGAAAGACCGTGGACCGGTGCCGGGCAATGGCGGCCAGGGTCTCGGCCGGCGAGAACCGGGGCAGGGGGGCCATGGTGGCGCCGCAGGCCAGGGCGAAATTGACGCACACGGTGAGGCCATAGATGTGGAAGTAGGGGAGCAGGCCGAGGAAGCATTCCACCTGCACGCCGAGGCCGTGGAGCACGGTGTGGCACTGGTGGACATTGGCGCACAGGGCGGCGTGGGGGAGCATTACCCCCTTGGGCGTACCGGTGGTGCCGCCGGTGTATTGCAGCACGGCCAGGTCCGCGGCCGGATCGATGTCCGGGGCGCTGTAGCGGGCCTTGCCGGCGAGCAGGGACTTCCAGGGCAAAAGGCGTGAGCCGTCGTAGGGGAGACGGGGATGCTTGCCTTCCCGGCGCGCTTTGAGGGCGTACAGCTGGCGCAGGGGAAAGGTCAGGGCGTCGCCTATGCGCGTGACGTAGATCCGGGAGAAATCGAATTCCCCAAGCAGGGTTTGGTGCTTGACGAACAGCAAATCAAGGACGATCAGGGCCGACGGCACGCTGTCGGCCAGGATGGCGCGCAGCTCGGTGTCCATGTACAGGGGGTTGACCATGACGGCCACGGCCCCGGCCTTGAGCACGCCGCAATAGGCGATGATGGTCTGGGGCGTGTTGGGCAGCATGATCGCCACCCGGTCGCCCTTGCCGATGCCGGCGGCGCGCAGGTTGGCAGCCACGGCCTCGGCCAGGGCCCGCAAACGGGCGTAGGTGATGCGCGTGCGCGCGAAAACAATGGCCGGCCGGTCCGGGAAGGCATCCGCCGCCCGGTCGAGATGTTCGAAAACCGGCATGGGCGTGACGTCGACGACCGGGGCCACTCCGGCATCGTAGTGGGCCAGCCAGGGACGGTCAGGGTCGGACATGGTACTTCTCCAGCAGAAGGGTGCGACCTTGTAGCGTCCGGGCGGCAAGGACGCAAGGCATGACAGATTGGTTACGAAACCGGCCGTTCGCCCATCGGGGATTGCACGGTCCGGACACCGGTCCGGAAAATTCCCTGACCGCGTTCGAAGCGGCCGTGACCCGGGGCTTCGGCATCGAGTGCGACCTGCGACTGCTGGCTGACGGCGCGGTGGCGGTCTTCCACGATCGGGAACTTTGCCGCCTGACCGGCCGGACCGGGACGATCGCACATTCGACCGCCCGAGACCTCGCTGCCCTGCGGCTCGGCGATACGGACCAGTGCCCGCCGC
>JAWRKJ010000311.1:0-11608 GCA_040307025.1 Desulfovibrionaceae bacterium
CCTGCCGGCCCGGACCAATCCGGGCGATCTTGACAGGTCGTGAACCCTTGCCTATTCAATCATCAATTTGATCGGAATTATGAAACTGCGCACAATTCGCAGACACCGCAGACCGGAAAGGGATTCCAAAGGGCAACGCCCTTTGGCCGCCGGAGGCTTCGACTTGAAAGAATTGTGCGGCGGTCTCGAAGGAGGCGGCCATGGCCGTTGTGCATTCGGTTTGCATCAGTCGGCGCAAGGGCGAAAAAAAGATTCCGGTGGAAGCGGCGACGCTGCGTGAGGCGTACGGGGTGGACGGCGACGCCCATGCCGGCTCGGGGCGGCAGGTCAGTCTGCTCGCCCTGGACGGCCTGGAGCGCATGCGCCGCAAGCTTGCGACCATCATGCCCGGGGATTTCGCCGAGAATCTGACCGTGAGCGGGCTGGAGCAACTCGCCCCGGCGCCGGGAGTCCGCCTGCGCGTCGGCGCGTCCGTGGTGCTCGAAGTGACGCAGATCGGCAAGGAATGCCACGGCCACAGCTGCGCCATCATGCGGGCCGTGGGCTCGTGCGTCATGCCCAAGGAAGGCGTTTTCGCCAAGGTTATAAGCGGCGGTCCGGTCCGGCCCGGTGACGCGGTCGAGCGCGTCTAAGCGGAAAAACGTCTTTCGCGCTCACCACTGGGGGAGCTGCTTGCGGTCCTTGCGGATGCAGGCCAGGGTTCGTTCCGGCAGGGCTTGCCCCTTACCTTCGCGGCCAAGGGCCGCAAGATCCTCGGTGATGGCCAGCATCAGGTCGGTGAAGCGGGTCTGCCGCTTCAACCGTTCCCGGGCGCTGGGGCTGTGCCAAGCCTCCTTGAGCAGTTCGGCGGCGTGGTGGTGGATCATCACGGCGAGGCACTTGGGCATGTCCACGTAATAGGCGAGCAAGTTGGCCTTTATCTCGTCGATACTATCCAGGAATTCACTGAAATTGCGGGTGTTGTGATCCTCTTGGAACTGCAGGCGCCGCCGCTCCTCCGCAAAGCGTGTCTCGAGCAAGGTCAGGCTTTGGCGCAGCTCCCGTTCGGCCACGACCTTGTCCTGACGCTGCTGTACCAAATCGTCCTGATACGCCTGCTGCCAGCCGGCGGTCTCACTGCGCAACGTGTCATAGAGCCTGGTGATTGACTGGCCGATACCATCCGGGACAGGCATGACTACCTCGCTCGCGGGAGAAAGACTTCCAGTCTGGACACAACCTGCTTGGCATCCGGGAGCGCCAGCAAGCGATGCAGGGCGTAGAGCCGATCGAAATCCAGATCCGCCACCGCCTTGGCGACAAAACGCCGGGTCCGTTTGTACAGACCGTGTTGCAGATAGCCCCTGATGCTGCGCAACTGGTCTTCGATCAGGCCGGCCAATTCCTGGAGATTCCGGCGTTGCCGGTCGTCGGCCAGGCGTCGGCGCCTGTCCTGTCCCTTGCCCGCGATTTTTTCCCGGATGCTCCGGAATTTCGCCAGCAAGCGGCTCACCCGGGTCTGGCGGCGCCACTTCCACCAGGAAGTGATATCCACCGACGCCAGGGTCAGCAAATACAACAGCAACACCACGCCACACAGAACTGTCAGGTACGGCCACAGCTTGCGCAGGGCCAACTCGACATCGCCCAAGGGTTGCAACAACGGCTGCAACGTTGCGGCCCAATCGGAAAGGATAGCGGAAAGGGACATAACGACAAACGGGCAATCCGACGCGGCTCAAACCGGCCTGCGTTGTCGCGGTGCTTCAGGAGTCCAGGGTGTAAAACAGTGCATCTTGTCAATAACGGATACTTGTTGCGCCGTCAAAAACGTCGGAAGAGCCAAAGCGCGCCCACTCTCCGCCCTACTCCAGCAAGGAGGCTTGCTGCGGTACGGCAAGGCCCGCCTCGTTCATGAGCGCGGCAAAGGCCTCGGGCGCGAGAACGGTCACGCCCAAGGCCTGGGCCTTGGCCAGCTTGGAGCCGGGCTCGGCGCCGGCCACGAGATAGTCGAGTTTTTTCGAGACCGACGAGACCACCTTCCCCCCGGCCTCCTCGACCAGGGCTTGGGCCTTTTCGCGCGGGAGTCCGGGCAAGGTGCCGGTGAAAAGAAACCGCTTGCCCGCCAACGGGGTCGCGGGCACGGCCACGGGCCTGGGGTCGCTTACCGGCCACAGGCCAAGGGCCTTGAAGCGTTCGAGCAGTTCCCTATTGGCCTCGCTGCCGCAAAATTCCCGGATCGAGCCGGCCACTTCCGGGCCGATGTCGGGAAGTGCGGTGAGTTCCTCGGCTGTGGCCGCGCAAAGGGCGTCCAGATCCCGGAAATGCTCGGCCAAGGTTCGGGCCGTGCGCGTGCCGACCTGCCGGATGCCGAGAGCGGCGATCAACCGGGCCAGGGTGGCGTTTTGCCGGGCCGCGTCCACGGCGGCCACGAAATTGGCGGCCGATTTCTCGGCCATGCGCTCAAGCGGCACAAGATCGGCCTCGCTGAGCGTGAACAAGTCGGCCGGCGTGCGCACCATGCCCTTGCCAATGAGCGTTTGCACCCATTTGGAGCCCAAGCCCTCGATGTCCAGACCTGACTTGGACACGAAATAGGCGATGGAGCGGCGCAGCATGGCCGGGCAGGCCAGGTTGACGCAGCGCCAGGCCGCTTCGCCCGGGGCCCGCACGGCCGGGCTGTGGCAGGACGGACAAACGTGCGGGAAATCAAAGGCCGTAGCCTCGGCCGGCCGTTTTTCCGGCACGACCTTGACCACCTCGGGGATGACATCCCCGGCCCGGCGCACCACCACCGTGTCGCCCT
Source organism: Desulfovibrionaceae bacterium (assembly GCA_040307025.1). Lineage (GTDB taxonomy): Bacteria > Desulfobacterota > Desulfovibrionia > Desulfovibrionales > Desulfovibrionaceae > Solidesulfovibrio. The sequence goes on from JAWRKJ010000311.1 coordinate 2,786, forward strand.
GGCGCAGGTCCTTGGCCTTGATCTCGTCCTCGTTGTGCAGGGTCGCCCGGGAAACCGTGACCCCGGCCAGACTCACCGGCGCAAGGATGGCCACCGGCGTGAGCACCCCGGTGCGCCCGACCTGGACTTCGATCTTCTCCAGGACCGTTTCGGCCTCATGAGCCGGAAATTTGAGGGCAAGGGCGAAGCGCGGGGCCCGGTCGGTAAAGCCCAGGGTCTCCTGGAGGGCAAGGCTGTCCACCTTGACCACCATGCCGTCGATCTCGAAGGGCAGGTCCTGGCGCTTTTTGCCGAAGTCCTCGAACGCGCGGTACACCCCGTCCTGGTCCACGACCTTACCCAGGGGGGACACGGGCAGGCCCAGGCTGGCCAGGCCGTGCATGGCCGCCGAGTGGGTGGTCCAGCCCGGATTTGCCGCACCCCAGTCCTGGCTGCCCAGGGCATAGGCGAAAAAGGTCAGGGGCCGGCTGGCCGATACGGTCGAATCGAGCTGGCGCACGCTGCCGGCGGCGGCGTTGCGGGGATTGGCGAAGATCTTGCCCCCCTGGTCCCGCTGGCGTTCGTTGAGCTCGTAAAAATCCTGGCGGGTCATGACCATCTCGCCGCGCACTTCCAGGAGGGCCGGCACGGGCAGCCTGGCCCTGGCGGCATGGGGCCGCAGGTCGAGGGGCACGTTTTTGACCGTGCGCACGTTTTCGGTCACGTCCTCGCCCACTTCGCCGTCCCCGCGCGTGAGCGCCCCGGCATAGACGCCGTGCTCGTAAATGATTTCCAGGGCCAGTCCGTCGAACTTCGGATCGACCCAGAAGGAACGCTCGAAGGGCACGCCCTCCTTGTCGAGCTTGTTGGCGGCCCGGGTGACGAAATCGAGCCACTCCGCCTCGGACATGGCGTTATCGAGGCTGTACATGCGCAGCCGATGGGGCTTGGAAACAAACGCCGACAGGACCGTGCCGCCCACCCGCCTGGTCGGGGAATTGGGATCGTCATACTCGGGATGCGCCGCTTCCAGGGCCTTGAGCTCCCGGAACAGGGCGTCATAGGCCGCGTCCTCGATCTGGGGATCGTCGAGCACGTAATAGCGGTAGTCGTGTTCGTGAAGCTGCTCACGCAGCTGACGCAGCCTGTCCTGAATCGTCGCCATGGAAACCTTTGGTGGGGTTAATCGTTGGGAAGCCTTCGGCGACCAAAGGGCGCCGCCCTTTGGAAACTCCTTCAAAAAAACCGTGAAACCAGATTATTGGAGCAAATCGAACTTGGCAAAGCGCATGGTCAGCCCGGCCCGACCCTGGGTGGCCGAGCGCAGCTCCGTGGAGAATCCGAACATCTGGCGCAACGCGGCCAGGGCCAAAATCGTCTTGTGCCCGCCCCGGTCCACCATGTTCTCCACCTTGGCGCCCTTGGACCCGAGCAGCCCCACCACATCGCCGACAAAGGCGTCCGGCACCCCGATCTCCACTTCCATGATCGGTTCGAGCAAGGCCGGCCTGGCCGCGGCCAACGCGTTTTTGAGGGCCAGACTCGCGGCCATGCGGCAACCCACGGCCGAGGTCTTGCCCTCGGCCGGGAAAATCCCGGTCACCCGCACCCGCACATCCTGGACCGGATACCCGCGCACGGGCCCGCTTTGCAACCCGTCCTCCAGGCCCTCGGCAATGGCCGTGGACCAAGCGGCCGGATAGGCCTGCCGGTCGATGGCAAAACCGATGTCCCGGCCGGACTCACGCGGCAGGGGTGCGACCGACACCGCCACCTTGCCGTAATGCGGCTTTTCCGCCAGTTCCCGGTCGAACTCGCCCTCGCCCGTTGCCTCGGCCGTGACGGTCTCCAGGTAAACCACTTGCGGCTTGCCCACCCGGGGCGCAACGCCGTATTCCCGGCGCGCCCGCTCCAGGACCACGTCCAGATGCAGCTCGCCCATGCCGGAAAGCACCATCTGCTCGGTCTCGGGATCGATGACCAAGGACAGGGTGGGATCTTCCTGGAGCAGCTTGTCGAGGACCTCCTTGAGGCGGTCGGATTCCTCGGCGTTGCGCGGCTCCAGGGCCAGGCTGATGACGGGTTTGTAGCCGGCGATGGCTTCGAGGACAATGGGATCGGCCTTGGTGCAGAGCGTATCGCCGGTGGCGGCGAAACGCAGGCCGGCCACGGCCACGATCTCGCCCGGACCGGCGGTTTCGATCTTTTCCCGATGGCTGGCGTGCAGGGTGAAAAGCCTGGCCGGGCGTTCGATCTTGTCCCGGATGGCATTGTAGGTATCCTGGCCGGCGGTAAGCGTCCCGGAATAGACCCGGACAAACACCTGCCGCCGCCCGGTCTCCATGCTGACCTTGAACACCAGGGCGGCCAGGGGCGCGGACGGGTCGGGCTCGAAGGACTTGGGCAGCTTGCCGGCCGGATCAAGCCCGGCGACGGCCCCCCGGTCCAGGGGCGAGGGCAAAAAGGCCAGCACCCCGTCGAGCAGGGGCTGGACCCCGATATTTTTCAGCGCCGAGGCGGCATAGACCGGCACGGCGGCATGGGCCAAAGTGGCGGCCCGCAACCCGGCCACCAGTCGATCCCGGGCGATGTCTTCCCCGGACAGATAGGCTTCCATGAGCACGTCGTCGTGCTCGCAGGCCGCTTCCACGAGCTTTTCCCGCCAGGGCGCGGCCAAGGTGGCTTCATCCGCGGTCAGGGGCCGGCGTTCGATGGTCTCGCCCTGGGTCTTCTGGTCGAAATCCAGCCGCTCCAGGGTGAGCAGGTCGATGAGCCCGGCAAAGTCCTGGCCCTGCCCGACCGGGATGGTCACGGCCACGGGATGGGCGCCGAGCTTGTCGCGCATGGCGGTAAGCGCCCCTTCGAAATCCGCCCCCAGCCGGTCCATTTTGTTGATGCAGGCGAGCTTGGGCACGCTGTAGGCCACGGACTGGCGCCAGACCGTCTCGGACTGGGGCTCCACCCCGGATACGGCGCAAAAAACGCCGACCGCGCCGTCCAGAACCCGCAACGAACGCTCCACCTCGATGGTGAAATCCACATGGCCGGGGGTGTCGATGATATTGACTTGGTGGTCGCGCCAGGCACACGTGGTGCAAGCCGAGGTAATGGTGATGCCGCGTTCCTGTTCCTCGGGCATGAAATCCATGGTGGCCGTGCCTTCGTGCACTTCGCCCATGCGGTGGATCTTGCCGGTGTAATAGAGAATGCGCTCGGTGAGCGTGGTCTTGCCGGCGTCGATGTGGGCAATGATGCCGATATTGCGCAGGCTGGCCAGCCTGTTTTTTCCGCTTCCCTTCCTGGCGCTCATGACTGCTCCGCTGTGTTCGGGCTCCGCGAGAAGCGGGCGTTACCGGGCCGTGACCCGGGCCTGCACCTGCTGACGGCGAAACATCCCGGGCGTAAGTTGGGGCCACAGCCAAAGGGTTTCGCGCCCCGGCCCCAGGCTCAGGGGGGCCGCGGCCAGGGCCGCCTCGACCTGGGCATTGCCGACGTAAACGGCATCATACCCCAGTCCGGCCGCCTCGGCCAGTGTGCCGGCCGCAGCCGCAAAAGGCGCCTGGTCCGGGGCAGGCCCGCCGTGGACGCAAAGGGTCAGGTCGGGCTGGGCAAAAGCCAGGGCGTCCCAGTCGAAGGGCGTGTCCGCCTCGGGAAAAATGCCGGCCCGGCCAGCCACCCGGGCGGGAAAGACATGCGGCCCGGCCGGGCCGGTCGCCGGCGCGGCCAAACCGTCGAGGACAACGATAGCGCCCTGGCCGAGCCCGGCCAGTTCCCTGCCCAGGCCGGCGAAAGCGCGCGCGCCCAATCGGAACGCGGATTCGATGCCGCACAGTTCAAGGGTGGTGAGCAGCGGCTTGGGCCAGGCGCCGCCGACCCGGACCGCCGCCACCTCGGGCACCCGGGCGCACAAGGCGGGCAAGACCGCAGCCATCAGCCGGGCCGGCGAGGCAAAGCCCGGTCCGCAGGCCACGAGCACGAAATCCAAGGGGGTCTCGCGTGTCACCAGGGACAGGTCGTGGCCGCACACACGCTCCTGGCCCACGGCCAGGGGCATGGGACCGCCCAGGGCGGCATACAGGGCGGCGAGCCCGGTCTTGATCCAGGCCCGGTTGCGGTCGGGCAAGGCGGCATAGGCCGCGGCAAAGGCGCGATCGGCCACCCGGCCCTGCTCCAGGACCGGCGGCCAGATTCGGGGAATCAATTCGTCGACGGATTCAGTCTCGATGGCGTCCATGGGGCGCGTTCCTGAAAAAAAGACGGGGCGGCCAGCCGCCCCGTCCGGATGCTGCGGTTACAGCCAGCGTTTTGCCCAGTTGCGCCAGCTGCCTTGGATCTGGCGACGCTCCTCCTCGGACACCGTCTTCTGGTATTCGAGGTAGGACAACTGCGCCCGCAGGCTGGCATAGGACACGACTTCCTGCAATTCCTTGAAGTTCTCCACCGTGTACATGTAGCGCTTCCAGGCCGCGCCGTACTGGCCCGTGCGCCAGTAGAAATCGGCGACGAACAGCTCATGCTCGGCCAATCGCATCCGGCAGCGTCGGATATAGTCCTTGGCTTCCTTGCCGTACTCGGTATCCGGGAAAGTCTGTTCCAGCAGATAGAAATACTGGAGGGCCTCCTGGAGATTGTTTTGCGGCATGTCGATGGATTCGGAGCGCTTGAAGTTGGAGACGCCGATCTGGTATAAAACATAAGGAATCTCTTCACTGCGCGGATGCACCGATTCGAATTCCTTGTAGGTTTCGGAGGCCGGACCATAATCCTCGGTCAAGAAATAGGCATCGGCCAGGGCGATGGTGCCCATGGGCGTATACGGGCTGAACGGATAGCGGTCCTTGAGCTTGGTAAAGTAGTCGATGGCGTCGTAATACTGCTTTTGGGACATGGCATCACGTCCGGCCTCATAGAGTTCCTGGGCCGTGTCCTCGGGCGTGGGCAGAAAGTACGTGTCGATGAGATTGGCGCAACCGCCCAAGAGCAGCAGCAGACAGGCGAGGGGCAGGAAACGGCGCAACGTCACATTCATGTTGTCATTCCTGATCTGGCCCGGCAGTCAGCCGGGCGCCGTGCGGCGGACACGACGCTTCCCCAGGGAAGCATCTTTCCGGCGTTTTGATGCGCGTCCTCTTACCAGATGGCCCACAAGGGCACAACGGAAAAAGCGAACCCGGGCCTTTCCCGAACACGGGAAAAACCTCGGGTTCTTACCATGTTGTCATGAAAACCGTTCAGTCAAATAGGCGTAGGCGGCATGGGCGGCACTGGCACCGTCTCCCACAGCCGTGGCCACCTGGCGGCAGGATTTGGACCGGATGTCACCGGCGGCAAAAATGCCGTGCACATTGGTGCGCATATCCTGGTCCGTAAGGATAAATCCCTGTGCGTCCCGAGCCAGATCTGGAGGATAAAACGCTCCCTGAGGCTCGAACCCGACGAAGACGAACACGCCGTCCACGTCGATATGCCGCGTCTCGCCGGTCTTGACGCATTCCACGTCGATCCCGGTGACGCTTTCCCCGCCCGTGATGGCCCGTACGACGGTCGACCGCAGGACCTCGATGGCAGAGTTGGTGAAACAGCGGTCTTGGTAACACTTCTGGCCGCGAAAATCATCGCGTCGATGAATAAGGTAGAGTTTTTTCACCAACCGGGCCAGATACAGGGATTCCTCCAGGGCCGAGTTGCCGCCGCCGATGACGGCCACGGTCTGGCCCCTGAAAAAGTTGCCGTCGCACAGGGCGCAGTAGGACACGCCCCGGCCGAGCAACTCTTTTTCGCCCGGGATGCCCACCCGTTTGTAACGGGCGCCGGCGCACAGGATGACCACCTTGGCCTCGATGGTCTCGCCCCCCACGGTCAGCTGGTGGAGTCCGCCCTCACCCTGGGTGATGGCGGTCACCTCGTCACCGATCTTGTCCACCGTGTAGTGGGCCAGATGCGCGGCCATGAGGTCGGCCAGTTTCCAACCTTCGATGGCATCGGGAAAACCGGGATAGTTCTCGATCAGATGCGTCATGAGCATCTGTCCGCCCGGCGAGAGCTTCTCCACCATGGCCACCGAGACATCGGACCTGGCCAGATACAGGGCGGCCGTGATTCCAGCCGGGCCGCCCCCGATCACCACGGCATCGTACCGTTTCATGAATTACAGCGCCTTCTGACCGAGCATTTCCTTGATGCTGCTCTTGGAGACCGCGCCGGTGATCTGCTCCACCACCTCGCCGCCCTTGAACAGAATCAGGGTGGGGATGGCGCGGATGCCGTAGCGGCTGGGGGTGCTCGGGTTCTCGTCCACGTTCATCTTGGCCACCTTGACCTGGCCGGTGTACTCGCCGGCCAACTCGTCGATGACCGGCCCCATGGCGCGACACGGACCGCACCAGGGCGCCCAGAAGTCCACCAAAACGGGCAAATCGCACTGCAGGACCTCAGCCTCGAAATTCGCGTCGGAAAGCTGGATGGCCATGTATGACTCCTTTTGGTTCTTGGCCGGCCGCATCGAGGCAGCCGGATGTATCGGTTCCCGCGAAGGCGGCGGCTTGCATCCAGCCGCCATCACGTAATCCGCAATCGTGCGAACCTATTGCGCCTCGGGCCGCCTGTCAACCAATGCCCACGCCACGCGCCGCCAGGGAACGGTAATCCCACGGGACCTTGCGACCTCGCGGTACGGCGTCCAGGGACAGATCGTGAACCAACCCGGCCGTGACCAACCGCCACCCCGTATAGGCGATCATGGTGGCATTGTCGGCGCAAAGGGCCGGTTCGGGTAAAAAGAGTGGCCGTCCGCGATCAGCGGCCAGGACGGCGAGGGTCTCCCGGATGCGGGCATTGGCCGCCACTCCGCCCGCGGCCAAAAGCGCGGCCGGCGGTTCGGCCAAGCCGTCCATGGCCCGTTCGAGCTTGACCCGCAACGTGTCGGCAATGGCCCAATTGAGCGAGGCGCACGCCAGACGCAGCTCGTCGGGCCAGTCCTCGGCCCGGATGGCGGCACCCGGTTCAGGCAGGTGCTCGGCCCGCAGATGCGGCCGGGCAGCCACAAAAGTGGCCACGGCGGTCTTGAGGCCGCTGAAACTGAAATCGAGATTGCGGTTGTCCAGGTAGGGCCTGGGGAACAGGCGACGGTCTGGCTCGATGCCGCGTCCCAGCACGTCGATGTACACCCCACCCGGATACGGCAGGTTCAGGGATTTGGCCGCCTTGTCAAAGGCCTCGCCGGCGGCGTCGTCCAGGGTGCGTCCGAGGACCGTGAGATCAAGCGGCGAGCGCAAAAGCACAATCTGGGTGTGGCCGCCCGAAACGAGCAGCCCCAGGGCCGGATAGGGCACGTCGCGGCCGATGGTCGCGGCCATGAGGTGGCCGTGGAGATGGTCCACGCCGATCAGCGGCTTGCCCGTGGCCAGGCACAACCCCTTGGCCAGGGACAGGCCCACGAGCAGGCTGCCGAGGAGTCCCGGCCCGCGGGCCACGGCCACGGCGTCCACGTCGGCCAGGCGCAGGCCCGCCCCGGCAAACAAGGCCATGCACAACGGCCCGGCCCGGCGCAGATGCTCCCGGGAGGCGATCTCCGGCACCACCCCGCCGAACAGGGCGTGCAGATCGGCCTGGGAGGCCAGTTTTTCCAGAAGCGGACGGCCGTCGACGCAAAGCGCCACGGCCGTCTCGTCGCAGGAAGTCTCGATACCGAGGCAGATCATGCCTGTTTGGCGTTCCGGTAGATCTCCACCACCTTGGCCACGTCATTCTTGCTGCCGATGAAAAGCGGCACGCGCTGGTGGAGTTCCTCGGGTTCGATGTCAAGGATGTCGCGCATGCCATCGGAAGCGGCGCCACCGGCCTGGGTGCAGACAAAGGACAGGGGCGAGGCCTCGCACAACAGCCGCAGCTTGCCCTTGGGCTTTTTGGGGTCGCGGTGGTCGGCCGGATAGAGGAACACGCCGCCGTAGAGCAGGTTGCGGTGGAAATCCGCCACCAGGGAACCGATGTAGCGGCCGGCGTAGGGCTTGCCGCGCAGGTTTTCCGTGCCTTTGAAGTAGTTGACGATGTCCTTGGTCGGCTCGTCCCAATAGGTCCAGTAGGCTTCGTTGACGGAGTAGACCCGGCCGGTCTCGGGAATACGGATATCCGGGTGGGAAAGCAAAAATTCGCCCACGCTCGGGTCCAGGGTGAAGCCGTGGACACCCCGGCCGGTGGTGTACACCATCATGGTGGAGGTGCCGTAAAGGAAATAGCCGGCCGCCACCTGCTCGCTGCCGCGCTGGAGCAGATCGCACAGGCTGTCGCCGTTACAACCGCCCTTGCTGCGGTAGATGGAGAAAATAGTGCCCACATTGACGTTGGCGTCGATGTTGGAGGAGCCGTCCAGGGGATCGAAGATGAGAAAATAGTCGCCCTTGGGGAACTGGTCCGGGATGCGGACGAGATCGGCGTTTTCCTCGGAGGCGATGGCGCACAGGACACCCGAGCGTTCCATACGGTGAATGAGCACCTTGTTGGCGTATTCGTCGAGCTTTTGCACCTGCTCGCCCTGGACATTGATCTCGCCGGTAAAGCCAAGGACATCCACCAGCCCGGCCTTGCGCACTTCCCGGGAGATGATCTTGGCCGCCAGGATGAGCTCATTGAGCAGCCGGGTGAACCGGCCCGAGGCCATGGGGGATTCCTTCTGGTGCAGGAGCAGGTGTTCGGTAACGGTAACTTGCGGCATACTGGTCCTCCCTTTGTCAGCGGTCTGCGGCGCGGTGACGCGGCGGCCTGTCGCTGGCGGCTAGCGATAACCCTACAACGCGTGCCTCGTTCCCACAAGGCTCGGCGGCGGGCGGTCCGCGGGGAAAAGGCCCG
>JAWRKJ010000312.1:0-30357 GCA_040307025.1 Desulfovibrionaceae bacterium
GGGGGGGGGGGGGGCACGGCAACCGGGGCCGCCTGGAGCGGCGCCGCTCCCGGGGCAGGAGCCGGGGCCACGACCGCCGGCGGCAAATCGGACGCTCCCGAGAACAGGCGCGCCTTTTTGAGCACCGACAAGCCCACCACCACGGTGGCGGCCAAGGCCACCGCACCGATGATGATCATCTTGTCGCCCCGAGTCAGTGCCATTTCTCCCCCTTCGCCTCTCCAGCCAACGGCCGGCAAGCCGTGGGCAGGCTACCTGAGCTTGTCCCATCCCTCAAGGGGAGCGTCGCCGCTCGACCGTTGACAAAAGGCACCGGCTGCGGTGACGCTTGTTCTGTGAGCGGTTGAGTACATACAGGAGGTCGCCATGGCGAACAAGGTCCGTTCCGTCCGGGTTCCCCCGGAAATCGAATCCCTGGACCTCACGGGGCTGGTGCGGGAATGCGCCCGCCATGTCCGCGACCTGGAATCCGCCGCCCTGCTGTCCGCCCAAGGCGAAACCGCTGCCGCCGAAGCCCTGCTGCGGGCCCGGCAGGCCGCCCTGGGCCGCCGGGTGGGAACGCTCGTGCTGGACGCGGCCAAGCGCGCCCGCACCAAGATCCCCACGCCCACGACAGCCTAGGCCGCACGGCCTTATCGGGCGTTCACGCCGGTAACCGGCCTTGTGCCCGGAGCGCCTGCGGCGTACAGGGCTCAAAAAAGGTCGGTCCGCCTTGCCGGCCCGGAGTGTTCATGCACCGCCTGTTCGCGTTCGCCCTTGTCCCGTTGCTGCTTGTCGTGGCCCGGGTCGCCCCGGCCCAGATCGCCCTGGAAGAGGAAACCTGCAGCCAGGCCCTTGTCCACTCCCGCCGGGACACCATCGATTGCCGCACCGCTTTCCGGTTGGACCCGCGCCACCGCGAAGACCTGCAACGCGCCACCTACGGCCTGCTGTCGGACCTGCGCTGCCATGCGCACATCATTGCCAGCCGGTCCGATCTGCTTGCCCAGGTGCGGCCGTCCGGGCCCCTGCAACTGCCGCCCCAATCCGTGAAATGCCGGTTGCAGTCCCTGGCCCAGCCCTTTGACGTGACCTTCCGGGTGGCGCCGGTGGTGCATCTGGATCAGGGCAAGGCCGTCGGCGCCGAACTCGGCGTGCGCGAGGTGCGCGGCCTGCCCGAACCGGCGGCCACGGCCGTGGCCGGAATTCTCAACAACGACCGGGCCCTGCGCAAGACCCTGGTCCAGGCCACCAACGACCTGCTCGCCACCCTGCCCCGGCGCTGACCGGAGACACCGGCCGGACGCAAAAAAGATCCGCCATCGGGCAACCCGTCCCGATGGCGATGCCCCGGTGATCGTTACTTGCCGACCGGATTTTTCGTGCGGCAGGCCCGTTCGATACCCCAGGCCTGGACATCCTTTTCCACCGATTGCAGGTTGATCACCAGGCACTCGGCCGCGGTCTGGGAATACTGGCGGCAGTCCTCGGCCTTGGGGTCCTGGAACCGGCATTTACAGGCGAGCCGGGTGAGCATGCGCGCGTCTCGGGACTGCGGCCGCTTGGCATAGATCATCACGCAATCGGCGTAGTCCTTGGGGCCAAAGGACTGGGACCAGGCGGGAGCCGCCAGGCCGAAAACCACAAGCATGACCATTACGAACAGCCGCATGGGACACCTCGCAAGGTCGGCTGGTCGCGGATCAACTGCCGCTGGAGGTGCTCCCGGAGTTTGTCGTCGTCGTTGAGGTGGACGACGACTGCTGGGCCGACTGTTCCAGGCTCCGGGTGGTCTGATAGGCCGAATCCACACACGACATGTGGGTCTTGGCGCACGAGACCTCGCAGTTCATCCGTTGGGCATAGTCTGTATAGCTCTGCTGGCACTGCATGAGACAGACCGCCTTGGTATTGTTGCAATCGCAAATCATGCAGGATGACGTCGCCCAGGCCGAGGCGGACAGGGTCAGAATCGCACACAGGGCCAGCAGGGTCAGACGCGGCATGGACATAGCGGACACCCCCGAAAAAGCGGCACCAAGCCGCGTTTTCCCGCACCTTGTAGAAATTGGCCGAAACCGTCAACAACAGGCCCCGCCTCACGGCTGGGCCTGGGACCTGGACGGCGGTCCCAGGGCGTTCAGGGCCACGGTCGCGGCCTCGTTGCTCCGATCGATGTCCAGGGCCTGGAGATAGGCCCGCCGGGCCGCGTCCTTGCGGTCTTCGAGCAGCGCGGCCAGCCCTTCGTCCTGGGCCAGACGCGACAGGCAAAACCGGGCCCGGGCGTCCTCGCCGTCCACGGCCAGGGCCTGCTCCCAGGCGCTTTTGGCCAGCCCCGACTTGCCCAACCGGCGGTAAACCAGACCGAGCAGATCCAGGACCGACGAGGAGCGCGGCGCCAGTTCCAGGGCGGCCTCCAACTCCAGCCGGGCATTGGCCGGCGCCCCGAGCAGCCAATAGGCCACCCCGGTCAGGTACCGGGTCGTGGCGTCCTGGCTGGCTTTTTCCTGGGCCTTGGCCAAAAAACCCAGGGCATCGACCGTTCGTCCGGCCAGAGCCGCAGCCAGACCCTGGCCGAGCGCCCCCCGGGCATGGCCCGGATCGAGCCGGCTCATGGTTGTAAACCGGGTCGCGGCCCGCTCGGGGGCCCCGGACAACAAATCCAGGCAGCCCAGGGTCCACAGGGCGGAGAGGTTGTTGCCGTTGGCCGCCAGGGCCTGCTCCAGGATTTTCCGGGCCTGGTCGGTCTGGCCGATTTCGGCCTTGGCCAGGCCAAGGCGGCTTTGGGCATAGGGATTGTCCGGATCGATGGCCAGGGCTTCGGTCAGTGCGTCGGCCGCCTGCTGGTAGCGCCCCCGGGACAGGGACTCCACGGCATAAAACAGCAGATCGTCCAGCGACTTGGCCGGGCAGGCCCGCGCCGTCGCTCCAAGAAGCGCCAGCGCCGCGAGCATGACACAGATACCTTTTCGCATGGCCAGGGCCTTGGCAAAGCCCGCCCCGGCTGTCAAGGCTGCCACTGGCCTGCCGGGCGGGTTTGGTGTATAGGGTGACGCCCATGCGTCGCGGTCCGTTTCCAGGTTCGTCATCACAGGACACAGTCGTCGCAATCGCCAAGGAGTTACCATGAGCGCGTCCGTCGTTCCCCTGCCCAAGGGGTTTTCCTTCGCCACCGCCGCCGCCGGCTTCAAGCACGCCGGACGCGACGACCTGGCCCTGATCGTCAGCGACACCCGGGCCACGGCGGCCGGCGTGTTCACGAAAAATTTATTCCAGGCCGCGCCGGTCCTGGTGGCCCGGGACCTGCTCGTCTCGAGCGGCGGCCATGCCCGGGCCGTCATGGTCAATTCCGGCCAGGCCAACGCCTGCACCGGTCAGGCCGGCATCGACGACTGCCGAGCCACCCAGGCCATGGTGGCCGGGGCCGTGGGACTTGCCCCGGAGGACATCCTGCCCGCCTCCACCGGCGTCATCGGCGCCCGGCTCAAGCTCGACAAGTGGGAAAAGGCCGTGCCGTCCCTGGCGGCGAGCCTCGGCAAGACCGCGCCGGTCGCGGCGGCCAAGGCCATCATGACCACGGACACCTTTCCCAAGCTTGCCTGGGGCTCCCTGACCACCGACACCGGCGTGGTCCGGGTGCTCGGCATGGCCAAGGGCGCGGGCATGATCGCCCCCAACATGGCCACCATGATCGGGCTCGTTTTTTGCGACGCCAAGGTGGGCTCGCTGTGGTGGCAGGAGGCCGTGGCCGCGGCCGCCGACCGCAGCTTCAACAGCATCACCGTGGACGGCGACATGTCCACCAACGACTGCCTGCTCGCCCTGGCCAACGGCGCCTCGGAAGTGACCATCGATTCGGCCGAGGGCCGGCAAGCCCTGCTCGGGGTCATGGTCGAGGTCTGCCAGGCCCTGGCCGCCATGCTCGTCCAGGACGCCGAGGGCGGCACCAAGGTGCTGCGCATCAAGGTGCACGGCGCCGCCTCCCACGCCGAGGCAGAACTGGCCGCCCGGGCCGTGGGCAACTCGCCCCTGGTCAAAACCGCCTTTTTCGGCCGCGACGCCAACTGGGGCCGCATCGTCTGCGCCCTGGGCCGCAGCGGCGCGAGCTTCGACCCGAACCAGGTGTCCCTGCGCATCGGCGGGGTGCCGGTCTTCCAGAAGGGCGCGCCCGTGCCCGAGGACCTCGACGCCCTGCTCGCGCCGCACATGCGCCGGGGCGAAATCGCCCTCGACATCGAACTCGGCAACGGCCCGGGCCGCTACGTGCTCCTGGCCTCGGACCTGACCTACGACTATATCAAGATCAACGCCGACTACCGCACGTAGTCCACGATGCCTCCGGCGGCCAGGGGCGCCGCCCCTGGACCCTGCCGGGGGGGATCATCCCCCCCGGTCCCCCTGGAAGGGTACCTATCCGCAGGGCATTTCGCCTTCCGGTTGGGAGAGTCCAGGGAGGGGCCTTGCCCCTTCCTGGCCGCCGGAGGCGTTCTTAATAACCAGCCATGACCATGGAAAACATCGTTGATATGCGTGACCGGGATCGCCTGACCCGGCTGGCCGATCTGATCTTCGAGGCCGGCATGCTGCGCAAGACGCCGCGCACCGGCTACCAGTTTCTGGGCAGCGGCGCCGAAAATGTGGCCGAGCACAGCTTTCGCACGGCCCTGATCGGCTTTGTCCTGGCCACCCAGGCCGGGGCCGATCCCTATCGGACCATGGCCCTGTGCCTGTTCCACGACCTGCCCGAGGCCCGCACCGGCGATTTCAACTACGTCAACAAGCTCTACAACAAGACCGATCCGCGCCGGGCCCTGACCGACGCCCTGGCCGGCACCGGGCTTTCCGCCACGGTCCTGCCCCTGCACGACGAATTGGAGGCGGCCGCGACCCTTGAAGCGCAGCTTGCCCAGGACGCGGACCAGATCGACCTCATTGCCAATCTCAAGGAAGAACTTGACCTCGGTAACCGCTACGCCGCCGACTGGATCGAAGCGGCCATGGGGCGGCTACGCACCGAGGCCGGACGGACCCTGGCCACGACCGTCGCCACCACGGACCATGCCGCCTGGTGGTTCCTGGGGCCGGACCGCCAGTGGTGGAGCCGCAAAAACGGCCATACCGCCAAGGAGTGACCATGCGCCTGGCCGTGCTTTCGGATACCCATCTGAGCGAACCCACGCCCTGGTTCGCGGCGGTCTACGCCCGGCATCTGGCCGGGGCGGACATGGTGCTCCACTGCGGCGATGCCACGGGTGTGTCCTTGTGGTCGTTTCTCCTGCAGCACCCGCGCTTCGAGGCCGTGGCCGGCAATTCCGACGCCTACGACCTGGCCGCGCAGCTTCCCCAGAAGCTGGAATTTTCCCTGGGCGACCTGCGCCTGGCCGCGGTCCACGGCTGGGGCCCGCGCCCGGGTCTGTCCGAACGCATCGCCCGGACCTATGCCGGCCAGCACGACCTGATCTTTTTCGGCCACTCCCACGCCATCGAGGATGTCACCTGCGGCACCACGCGCCTGATCAATCCCGGCAGCCTGCGTCCGGGCGGCTCCTTGGCCCTGATCGAATTCGGGCCGGCCGAGGTGCAAGTGCGCTTCGTGGCCATGCCCGAAATCTGAGCCGCCCCTTTCCCTTTAAATCCGCACCTTGATGACCGCCAACACGTCGTTGGCGTAGTTGCCGTCGCGCTTGTATTCCCGGTAGCCGGCCGAATGGGCGCAGCCCACGGCGTAGAGCCGTCCCTCCTCGGCCACCAGATGGGACGTGGTCTGGCCGCAGGCCAGTTGGCAGAATATCCCCGCCAGATCCACCCGGTCCCCGGGGACGATGGCCGGATTGGTGCTGGCCACCACATGGCCCGCGGCGTCCACGAACAGCCCTTCGGAATCCTCGAGCACCGCACCCTGGCTGTCCCGAGGCAGGGCGTCCCCCAACATGGCCGCGAACTGGGGCTCGGAATCGAACACTATGCCGATGCCGCCGACCACGTCGCCGTCGCCTTCCAGGGAGGAGATGGCGGCGTTGTAAATGTAGGTGTGGCGCGGCCGGCCGTTTTGGGCGTAGAGGTCCGTGGCTTCGAAGGATGAGACCCGGTAGTGCTGGGACTCGTGCAGTTGCAGGGTCGCGGTCACAAAGCCGGTTTCGAGGCGACGGCCTTCCTGACGGCGCTCGTCGGGATTGGAGCAGGCCAGAATCGTGCCGGTGGTGTCGTAAACAAAGAGGTTGCTGTAGACGGTGTAGAGGCCGTTTATGTAGGCCAGGATGGCGCGCATGCGCTCGATGTCGGCCGGCGCGATGCGGGGAGAGGCCAGGATGCGCCGAAAATCCGAGGTGAGCGCCCACCAACGGCAGTCGTTGGCCCGCTCGTAGAGGTTGCGATCCATGATGTCGATGGCCAGGGCGGCCAGGAAGCCGACATCATGCAGGCGGGAGGAGGTCACAAGCTTGAGCAGCCCGCCGGTCGAGGTCTGGAACACCTGCTGGACCTGATCACCGATCTTTTTGACCTCGTTGAGCACATGGGGCAGGGCATGGGCTTCGACCTGTTCCGACGAGTCGGCGTTGACGGATTTCTTGGCCGCCATGATCTCGCCGTTTTGCACCACCAGTTGCAGATCGGACAGCACATTCTCCGACGCTTCCTCGACCTGCACCAGACGGGAAGAAAAAATCGCCGCGCGGCGGATCGTGGCCTCGTCCAGGGAGTGGCCGTTGACGCCGTGGAAGGCCGTGCGCACGCGCTTGAGCACATGGCCGTACCAGGGCAGGCCGAAGAAGCCCTGGTAGCCCTTGGTGGCCACGGTCCGGGCCAGGTACGTCTCGCCGCCGAGCTGGACCAGGGAGAAATCCTTGTCCCGGACCATGGCGTAGGGACGCCCGGCCGGCGCCTTGGCCGGGTCGCTGGTGGCGATGGCCCGCCCGGCGCCGTCCAGGATAAGGATGACGACGTCCTCGCTCGACGCCGTCAGGTTGGCAAAAATCCCTTCCATCTCGCCGTCGAAATCAAAGACGAGGCACAGCACCCCAAGCGGCACCCCGGTGTCCGGGTGCCGGATGGCATGGGAGTAGAGCAGGACCTCGCCCCGGCCCGGGACCAGATCGCTTGGGCGGAAGGTCTCCACGTACTGGGGCGCGGCCAGGGTCTCGGCCAGCAGCGGATCGGTCGAGCGGCGGACGGGATTGGTCCGATCCAGGTTGGCCCGGACACAACCGTCCGTGTCGAGGACGAGGATCTCATTGTAGACCGTATACTTGTCGCGATATTCGCGCAGCCGCTCTTCGATGCGCTCCACGGCGCCCGGGTCGTCGTCCCCGGCGAGCAGAAAGCGGACGATGTCGTCGTCGGTGGCCAGGAAGCCGACATCGGCCGTGCGCTCGAACAGGTTGCGTTTGAGGATGTCGATGGCGACCTGGGCCACGGCCGTGATCTCCAGCACCACCTTCTGGGTGTTTTCCAACACCAGGGTATCGACGAGATTTTTTTGCAGGGCCGCGAAATTGTCCTGGGTGGTGACGATAAAGTCGATGAGGGTCTGGGCGATGCGGCTGCAATTGATCTTCCCGGTCAGGGTGGCCCTGGTCCACTGCCGGTCGAGGCGGGTAAGGCGGCTTTGGCACTGTTCGACCCAGGACATGGCTCCAAGCAGCGATTGCGTGTTTTGGACAACGAGTTCCTTCAGGTCCTTGTTCATGGACGCCTCCGATAGGCACTCCGGCACGGGTTCACACGGGCGGGACACATTTCTTGAATTCCGTCCACCTCCTTCGCATCGCTTGGATCAGTGCTTTTCGCTCGCGGCTCCCGGTGCCGTCACGGGAACCCGGCAGTGGGCATTGATCGGCCACTTCTCCCGACTGGCGCGACATTCACGCCAGGCACGAATTTGTAGGTGCGGTCTGAAAGGAACGTTTTCCATTACAAACAACTCACGGTTTCATGGCAACTTCGTGTTCACAAAAAGTGGTCTCTGGCGTGATTCATTTTGCGGAGCCCAGCATCACGATTCCCAGCACAACGAAGATCGCTGCGGAGCATCAGGACGATAGTACATCTTATTTCTCATCATGAGCTGGGCACAACAGTCGTCTGCATTCAGTCAAGCATTGCCATTCACTTTTGTCAAATATATTTTCTAGCCACACTGTGGGGCAAACAATTAACAAAAATGGTATAACTGGTATTAACTACCGTGAATATAACAACCTTTTTTGGACCGTTCCGCTGCGCGTCATGCCGGACAAATCGTTCGCGAAGACGCGACGCCGGACGCGGACGGCAAAAAGAGGCGGCCAAGGGTCAGGACCCTCGGCCGCCTCCGTGGATTTTCACCGGAAAGGCGCTAGATGACCTTGTTCAGGGCGTATTCGATGATGCCCTCGGCGCCCAGGTCGTGGAGCTTGGGGATGAGGTCGCGCACGGTGCCGGCCGCGACCACGATTTCCACGGACAGCCAATCCTTGTTGTACAGGCCGGCGATGGTGGGCGAGGTCAGGCTCGGCAAAAGGTCCATGATGGCCGGCATCTTTTCCTCGGGCACGTTCATCTTGAGCCCGACCAGGCCTTCGGCCCGCAAGGCGCCCTGGAGCAGCATGTCGAGCACCTGGATCTTGCGGCGCTTGAACGGGTCTTCCCAGGCTTTTTTGTTGGCGATGAGCTGGGTATTGGTCAGCAGCAGCTCGGAGATGATGCGCAACCCGTGGGCCTTTATCGTGGTGCCGGTCTCGGTCACTTCCACGATGGCGTCGGCCAAGCCCTCGACGACCTTGGCCTCGGTGGCGCCCCAGGAAAACTCGACCTCCACGGGCACGCCCGCAGACTCGAAGTACTTTTTCGTGAAATTGACGAGCTCCGTGGCGATTTTCTTGCCGGCCAGGTCCTCGGGACGCTTGTAGGGCGCGTCGGCAGCCACGGCCAGGACCCAGCGGGCCTGCCGGTTGCTCACCTTGGAATAGACGAGGTCCGAAACCACGACCACGTCGGACTCGTTTTCGAGAATCCAGTCCTTGCCGGTCAGGCCGCAATCCAGGGTGCCGGATTCGACGTAGCGGGACATTTCCTGGGCCCGACACATGGAGCAGGTGAGCTCGGGATCGTTGATCTCGGGAAAATAGTTGCGGTGATGCATCCGGATCTTCCAACCGGATTTCTCGAACAGTGCGATGGTGGCGTCCTGGAGGGAGCCCTTGGGAATGCCGAGTTTCAGGATCTTGTCGCCGGCCATTTATTTATAGACCTCCTTGGGATCGAAGACCTTGGGCGAGCAGGTGCGCTCGCCGCCCTCTGTGATCTCGGTGTAAAAGCAGGATTTGTAGCCTTCGTGACAGGCGGCGCCGCCGACCTGCTCGACCAGGACCAGGATGGTGTCGGCGTCGCAGTCCAGACGGATGGACTGGACCTTTTGCACGTGTCCGGAGGTGCCGCCCTTATGCCAGATTTTCTGGCGGCTGCGGCTGAAATAATGGACCTCGCCGGTTTCGAGGGTCTTGTCGTAGGCTTCCTCGTTCATGTAGGCGAGCATGAGCACCTCGCCGGAACAGGCCTCCTGGGCGATGGCCGGAACCAGACCGCCGCATTTGGCAAAATCGGGACGTTTCATCGATTTTTCCTCTATCCAGAGCTTTGGGGGGAAAGTTTTTGTAGACAATGCCCTGGCCGGACACAAGCCCTAACATGACCGGGGCAACAATCGGGTTACGGGGTTTCGGTGTTTCCGGGCCGGCACTCCCCACGCAGCTGGCCGCAGGCGGCGGCGATGTCCGCACCCTTGCTCTTGCGTAGCGTCGCGGTCAACCCCTTGGATTTCAAATGTTCCTGGAACGCCTCCACCCGCTCGGGCACCGGCGGCCGATACGGCAGACCGGGCGAGGCGTTGTAGACGATCAGGTTCACCTTGGCCTTGACCCGCGAGAGCAGCCGCACGAGTTCCCGGGCCTCGGCCAGGGAATCGTTGACCCCGTCGAGAAGCAGGTATTCGAAGGTCAGCCGATCCCGGGGCTTGAGGGGGTACTCGGCCAAAAGCGCCATGAGCCTATCAAGCTCCAGCCGGGCCGCGCCGGGCATGAGCCGCGCGCGCAGCGCCTGGGTCGGGGCGTGGAGCGACACGGCCAGGGCGCACAGCCCGGTCCGGCCGAGAGCCAGCAGATGGCGCTCCACGCCGGCCGTGGACACGGTGATGCGCCGGCTGGAAAAATCCAGCCCCTGGGGATGATGCAAGGCCTCCAGGGTCTTGACCAGATTGTCGTAGTTGAGCAGCGGCTCGCCCATGCCCATGAAGACCAGGTTGCGCAGCAACAAGGGCTCGCCTTTGTCGAGCAGATACTGCCGCCCCACGAGCACCTGGCCGAGCATCTCGCCGGGCGTCATGTTGCGCCGAAACCCCATGGTACCGGTGGCGCAAAACACACAACCCATGGCGCACCCGACCTGGGTGGACAGGCAGGCCGTGTAATGGTCCTTTTCCGGGATGAGCACGCACTCGACCGCCTCGCCGTCGGACAGGCCGAGCAAAAATTTCACCGTGCCGTCGGTACTGGCCTGGACACGCTCCACCCGGGGCCAGGCGATGCAGGCCACCTCGGCCAGGCGCGCCCGCAGGGCCTTGGACACGTCGGTCATGGCGTCGAGCTCGCGACAGCCCTTCTGCCACAGCCACTGCCAGACCTGGCGCGCCCGGTACGGCGGTTCGCCCAGGGACACGACCAGAGCCTCCAGCTCGTGAAAGGTCAGATCGATCAGATTCGTCATGTGTAAATAATAAGACCGGGGCGTTGCCCCAGACCCCACCGGGGGGGATCATCCCCCCCGGACCCCCTGCACGGTGCGCAGGCGTGCTCCGAAAACTCAGGCAGGCCAATAAACCAAACGAACGCAGCCCCCATCGGAGAGGTCCAGGAGAGGCCCGGCCTCTCCTGGCCGCCGGGGGCGTCTCCTCTCCCTGCCCCGCCGCTGCCGGCGCGCCTTAACTCAAGCCTTGCTTGGCCCAGTACTGCTCCACGAAATTTTCGGCCTCGGCCCGGCTGGTGACGTCACCGGAGATTTGCGCCTTGAGCAGCGCGTCGCGGATGAGTCCCACGGCCGGTCCGGGCTTGAGCCCCACGAGCTGCATGATCTGGGCGCCGTTGAGCAGGGGTTCGAGCATTTCCTCGGGCGTTTCGGTCCGCTCGAGCATTTTCATGTTGTGGTTGAATTCCTTGTAATTGCCGCTGACGGCCTTGATATCGGCCCGGGCCATCTCGATCAGGCGCGGGTACTGGTCCTGGGCCTTGAAGCGGCGGATGCCCCGGTCGGTGAGCATGAAGTGGAAGCGCATGTGGTCGCGCACGAGGTGGCAGACGAGGTCGATCTCGTCGGGGGGGAAACCCAGACGCGACAAGATCTTGCGGGTGACGCGGGCGCCGACCTGATGGTGCTGGTAAAACTGCATCTCGCCGCCGGCGAACGAGGCGGTGTGCAGTTTGCCCACGTCATGGAACAGGCAGGCGAGCACGCCGTACCAGTCGTAAGGCAGCTCCTCGGGATAGTGGCGCATGACGGCCAGGGTCTGCTCGAACAGGGTGAAGTCCACGCCCTCCTCGGTCTTCTGGTGGATGTGGGCCAGGCTGGCCACTTCCGGCAGAAACCAGTGCAGGATCATGGCATTGAACAGCAGTTCCACGAAGGTGGCCATGTTCTCGGCCTCGACCTTGCGCCATTCGTCCATGACGTCCTTGACCGAGACGTATTCGAGCACCCGGCGCGAGGCACGCAGGATGGCCATCCAGGTGTTGACCTCGATGGGCAGGTTGTAATTGGCGGAAAAACGCAGGGCGCGCACGGCCCGCAAGTAGTTCTGGCGGATGGATTCATCAGGGATGCCGATCAGACGCACCTCGCCGCCGGACAGGTCGGCAAAGCCGTCGTGGACGTCCTGCTTGTGGGGCAGATGCGGGCAGGCCTGGTGGTCGGGCAGGAGGTTCTTCTCCCTGAGCCGGGCAATGAGCCGGCCGGTGAGCCGGGCCACGCATTCCTCGGGATGGGACGCGTCGGCCACATCGGCCGGATGCAGGAAAAACAGGGTGTCGCCATGGCGGACCTTGGCAAAGGCACCGTCCGCGTCGCAGGCGGCGACGTCGGGAAAAAGCTTTTGCAACTCGCCGAGCGGGGCATCGGTACACAGATCGAGTTCCGGCGCCTCGGGGTTCTGGGCTTTTTCCTGAAGCGCGGCGTTGATGACGTAGGCGTCATAGCCGTTGCGCATGATGGTCTTGCAAATGGCGGTGGCGTCCTTGAAGGGTTGCGCCATGGATACATCCTCCGGGTACGGCGGTTGGGTTCCGGGTTCAGGCCCCGGCGGCGGGGTCCAGGGCATGGACGATCTGGCCGTCCACGGCGGTCAGCATGACCCGCCCGGTCAGGGACTGGCCGAGCAGGGGCGTGTTCTTGCCCTTGGAACGCAGGGCCTCGGGCGTGACGACCCAGGATTCCTCGGGATCGAAAAGCAGAAAATCTGCCGGATCACCCGGGGCGAAGCGGTTGACGGGCAGATTGAAGATGGCGGCCGGCCGCCAGGCCAGACGCTCGACAATGTCCGAAGCGGTCAGGCTCCCCTGGCGCACGAGGCTCCACAGGCTGGCCAGGGCGGTATCCAGGCCGGAAATGCCGTTTTTGGCCTCTTCGAAGGGAGTTTCCTTCTCGTGGGCGGCATGGGGGGCATGATCCGTGGCCAGGATGTCGATGACGCCCGTACGCAGGGCCTCGATCAGGGTCAGCCGGTCGTCGTCGGTGCGCAGGGGCGGGTTGACCTTGGCCATGGTGTCGTAGCCGAAAAGCGCGTCCTCGGTCATGAGCAGGTAATGCGGGCAGGTCTCGGCCGTGACCGAGGCCCCGCGCCGCTTGGCGTCGGCAATGAGCTCCACGGACCGGCGGCAGCTCACATGGGCCAGATGGACCGGGGCGCCCAGGTACTCGGCCAGCAGGATGTCGCGGGCCACTTGCAGGGCCTCGGCCACGTCGGGCTGGCCGCGCAGCCCGAGCCGGGCGCTCAGGGCGCCCTCGTTGGCGCCGCTGCCCTTGGCCATGTAGGGGTCTTCGCAGTGGTCGATGACCGGGCCGAGGTCGGCGGCGTATTCCAGGGCGCGGCGGAAAATTTCGGTGTCGGCCACGGGCTCGCCGTCGTTGGAAAAGGCCACGCAGCCGGCTTGGCGCAACTCGGCCATGGGCGCCAGTTCCCGGCCGGCCAGGCCGATGGTCAGGGCGCCGATGGGGAAAAGACGCGGTCCCCTGGGCCACACCGCCTCGGCCCGCCGCAGCATGTGCTTGGTGATGGAGGCGTTGTCGTTGACCGGCGAGGTGTTGGCCATGCACATGACATTGACGAACCCGCCGGCGGCCGCGGCACCCAGGCCCGAGGCGATGTCCTCTTTCCATTCCTGTCCGGGCTCGCGCAGGTGGGCATGGGCGTCGGTCAGACCGGGCAAAAGCAGCAGACCCCGGCCGTCGAGGGTGCGGGCCTCAGGCGCGGCGGCCGGATCATGGGCGCACAGTTCCAGGACACGGCCGGCGGCGACGAACAGATCCCAGACGCCGTCGCGGTCGGCCAAACGGACATTGCGTACCGCCAGATCCGGGCTACTCACGCGATTTCCCCTTTGTCCTTACGGGTGATGAGCAAATAGAGTAAAGCCATGCGCACGGCCACGCCCGAGGCCACCTGGTCGAGGATGAGCGAATTGCCGGCATCGGCCAGGTCCGAGGCGATCTCCACGCCCCGGTTGATGGGCCCGGGATGGAGCACCTTGACGCCCGGTGCGGCGCGCTCAAGCCGCTTGGACGTCAGGCAGTAGCGGCGGGCGTATTCGCGCAGGTCCGGCAGCAACCCGGCTTCCTGGCGTTCGAGTTGGAGGCGCAGGCACATGACCGCGTCCACGCCCTCGATGGCCGGTTCCAGCTCGTGGTAGACCGGCGCGTACAGGGCCGAGGCATCCTTGGGGAGCAAGGTCCGCGGCGCGCACAGCCGCACGCTCGCCCCAAGCATGGTCAGCAGCCGGCAACTGGACCTGGCCACCCGGCTGTGGGCCACGTCGCCCAGGATCAGAATGGTCTTGCCGGCCAGGGAATGCCAGACGTCGAGCAGGGTGCGCGCGTCGAGCAAGGCCTGGGTCGGATGGGCGTGCCAGCCGTCCCCGGCGTTGATGACCGCACAGGACACCCGCCGGGCAATGAATTCCGCCGCGCCCGAGGCGCTGTGGCGGATGACGATGGCGTCGGGATTCATGGCCTGAAGCGTGAGCACCGTATCCTTGAGGGTTTCGCCCTTTTGCAGGGAGCTGCCGGTCTTGGCCAGGGCGAACGTGTCGGCCGAAAGGCGCTTGGCCGCGATATCGAAGGACGTTTTGGTGCGGGTACTCGGTTCGGCGAAAAAAAGCACAACGCTCTTGCCCTTGAGGGTCGGCACCTTTTTGACGGGTCTGGCGTTGATTTCCCGGAAGGAAGCGGCGGTGCGCATGACCACCTCCACGTCTTCCCGGGAGAGCTGGGATACGTCGAGCAGGTCCTTGTGGGGCCAATTCATGAAGAATCCTCGGGCCGGAAGTTATACCGCGCGCCCATGCGCGTAAGCCGATCAATATTTTCACAAGCCCGCTGCGGCGTCAATGCGATCACGCTTCACCGCGCGCCCTCTCCGAAAGGGCGGCAGCGGCTGTCTCGGGCGCCTCCGGCGGCCGAAGGGCTTTGCCCTTTGGAATCCCTCCATGATTTGCATCGGTTGTCCCGCACCGCTCGCAAAAGGGATACGAAAAAAGCCGGAGCCCCACGACGAGGCCCCGGCTTGTGGTGACCGTGTGCCGTCCTAGAAGGTGTACTTCAGGCCGAAGGCCACTTTCCAGGCATCCTGCTGGTTGTGGGTAATGCCTTCGTTATACACATCCCAGACGCTCTTGCGGAAGTGGTTGGCATGGGCCCAACCGGTTTCGAGGATCAGGGCGAGGTTGTCGTAGAGCATGTACTTGGTGTCGAAGTTGATGCCGATGACCCATTCCTCGTTGGTCAGGTCGCGGCCCATGCAGAAGACCGGATTGGAACCGCCGAGGAGCAGATTGGCATCGCGGACGGCGGTCGGCGAGTTGTTGCCGTGCACGTAGGCGAAGGTCAGGATGTGGGACAGCTTCTCCATGAAGCTCATCTTGTTGAGAGACACGCCAAAGCCCCAGGTGCCCACCGGGTTGATGCCCAGGTTGGAGCCCTTGACCAGTTCCTGGCCGCCGTCGAACAGGAAGCTGTTGCCCACGTTCCAGGCGATGGAGTTGCCGTTGTGCAGGCCGCCGTTGCCGGAGCCGGGGAAGAAGTGCGGCATGCGCTCGGAACCGTTGCGGGTCGAGCCGTCCTCACCCGTGGACCACCAGCCGAAGCCCTGGGGCGTGACCATGCTGAAGCCGGTGTACTCGACGGCCAGGTCGATGAACCAGCCATTGCGGACATTCTTTTTGTATTCGTTCATGCCGTGCTGGCCCCAGATCACATCGGCGTAGAACTTGAGGGGATCAAGCGCGGAAACCTCGAAGGAGGAGCCGGCCCACAAGGCGGTGATGAAGTTGTTCTTCCACCCGACGCGGCCATGGCTCGGCAAGCCGAGCAGACCGGCGGAGATGAGGCCCGGGGCCCAACCGCCGTCCACAAAGTACTTTCCGGCCGGGCCGCCCTGGCCGTACATGGCCCACGGCGTGGCCTTGAAACCGTCCACCGTCACGGGCAGGGCCAACAGGAAGCCTTCTTCGTTGGGATAGAGGTATTTGCTGTTGGGGGTGATGGGGTCAGAGAACGACTGGGCGCTGGAAATGGTGCGCACATAGCCGAGCACCAAGGACAGGGTGTCCGGGATGAGGGGCGCGGTGATGACCAGGCCCGCCACGTCTTCGTCAAAAATCACGCTGCCGGCGAAAAAGGAACTCTGCGGCAGGGCGGCGGGCTGGAGACCGGCCGTGATCTGCACGTCGGTACCCGGCCATTTGAACTGCAAATAGGCCTGATAGACGGCCACGGACCGGTTCGAGGGGTTGGCGGCCGTAAACGTGCCATGACCCCAGGTGTCCTCCACGAGCAACCCCAGACGGAACTTCACGGCCTCGTTGGCGATGAAGTCCGAATTCAGGCGAAACCGTTCCCAGATCTGGAATTTCTCTTCCCGCTCGGTGTGGCCGGGCTGCACGGCCCCGGCGTTGTTCGTCCAGTACGCGTTGTTCCAGCCGGTGAAGTTCCTTCCGGAAAAATAATTCCCGTAGATCAACGCATCGCCGGTCATCCGCACTTCGGTGGCTGCTTCGGCGCGGACGGCGGCCATCAGAAGCAGGGCAACCGCCAAGAGCAACAGGTTCGACCGTTTCATACAATCCTTCCTCCATGACAAAAGTTCCCCAAACACAAAAAAACGCCGCATCAATTCGAACAGGTCCGGCCCGCAGAAAGCGGGCCGGACCAAAAACCGCTCCCTTTTGCCTAGAAAGGCAGCGGTTTGCCCGACAACAACAGGAAGGCCGGGATATACAAACCCACCGGCACCCACAAGATCAAAGACCAAGCGAGCAGCTTGGCGGACAGCTTGCCGTAGGCGTTGAGCCAGACTTCCAGTGTCAGGACCGTGTAGCCGGCACACGCCAATGTGAAGTAATTGCTGCCCTTCACGTGATAGTAGAGCAGTGTGTAGATAAGAGAAATGATGGCAACGGTCAAGCTGACATTTCCCATGGAGCGCAGATCAGTCAGCCCGGCAAGCAAGACATACGCCACGACACAATAAAGGAGCCCATGGGCGAAAAGAAGCCCGGCTGTGAAGGCATCGTTTTGAAATACGTTAACAAATGCCGCAAGAACAACACAGATGCCCACAAAACCGCAGATGGCTCCCGTGCCTTTGGCTTCGCCGTAGCCAAGGAACAATAAACCCACAGGCAACCACATCAAGGAGATTGCAATCAAGATAGCCAGCGTCATTGAGTCCCCCCACCTTTTTGTGTTGATTTTCTGCGAAACCCTCCCTTGCCGCATTCTGCGTTTACGCCAAACCGAAAGGCACCAGTGCCGCCATCAAACCCGGCATGGATCACTTCGTTTCCCGGAGCCGCGCGCCCTCGACGTGAGCCGAATACGCCGCATCCGCGCGAGCTCCAGTGGAAACGAAATATTATCCAGGAGATACCGGAGGATTCGAATCTGTACGCAAATACCGGGCCGAAAAAATAGTTTTGAATTTCAGTCGACTAAAATACAGCAGCCGATCCTGGCTCTGGGCGCTGTGGCATTGTCACACCGCACCCGCCGCACATTGGCTCAAAAAACACTCATTTTTTCAAACGATGTCACCATTTGCGCGTATTCCGTCTCCAAGGGACACTTTGACCAACCTCCTTACAGGATTGGGTCATTTATTCTCACACAACCCTACTGAGAAAAAATGACCCACACGAAATATCCCTTTCCCCGGCCTCGGCGGCAGCACCCCGAGCCGGTTGAAATACGGCCCGCGACCAGCTAAAAGACCGCGGTGCGTCATGCGTCGCGCCAACGGCCGCGTCGCTCATCCACCGGACCTACGTTGCCGAGCTCCAGGCGCCAGGGAGAATCTATGTGCGGAATCATCGGGTATTGCGGACACCGGCCGGCCGTGCCGGTCATCCTGGAAGGACTGCGCCGACTCGAATACCGGGGCTATGACTCGTCCGGGGTGGCCTTTCTCCAAGGCGGCGAACTGGTCCTGGTCAAGGCCGAAGGCAAGCTCGTCAACCTGGAAAACAAGCTGGCCGCCCAGAATGCCTATCTGGCCACCTCGGGCATGGGCCATACCCGCTGGGCCACCCATGGCCTGCCCACGGAAAAAAACGCCCACCCCCACACCGACACGGCCCGCTCCATCGCTCTGGTTCACAACGGCATCATCGAGAACTATCAGGAACTCAAAAAGGAACTCAGCGCCGCCGGCGTGCGCTTCGCCTCGGACACGGATACCGAGGTTCTGGCCCAGCTGATCGGCTTTTTGCTCAAGAGGGCCGGTTCCCTGGCCGAGGCCATTTCCCAGGCCCTGGCCCGGGTCGAGGGTGCCTACGCCATCGTGGTCACGGCCCGGGACAATCCGGGCATGCTGTACGCCGCCCGCAAATCCTCGCCCCTGGTCATGGGCGTGGGCGTGGGCGAGAACTTCCTGGCCTCGGACATTCCGGCCTTCCTGCCCTATACCCGGGAAGTGGTCTTTCTCGATGACGGGGAAATGGCCCGCATCGACGCCGGTTCCTGGCAGGTCTTCGACGTGACGACCCTGGCGCCGATCCAAAAGCAGGTCAGCCACATCAGCTGGGACGTGTCCGCGGCCCAGAAAGGCGGCCACAAGCATTTCATGCTCAAGGAGATCCTGGAGCAGCCCAAGGTGATCGCCGACTGTCTGTCCGGCCGCATCGATCGGGCCTCGGGCCAGGCCGTGCTCCCTGAAATCGAGGCCAGCGCGGCCCCTGAACGGTTTTTTATCGTGGCTTGCGGCACCTCCTACCACGCCGGCCTGTGGGGCATGTACCTCCTCGAACAGTGGGCCGGCATCCCCACCCGGGTGGAGATCGCCTCGGAATTCCGCTACCGCGACCCCCTGCTCGGCCCGGAGGATACGGTCCTGGCCATCAGCCAGTCCGGCGAGACCGCCGACACCCTGGCCTGCATCCGGCTGGCCAAGCAGCGCGGAGCCAAGGTCCTCGGCCTTTGCAACGTGGTCGGATCGAGCGTGGCCCGGGAATCGGACGTGGTGGTCTATACCCAGGCCGGGCCCGAGATTTCCGTGGCCTCGACCAAGGCCATGTGCAGCCAGCTCGTGCTGCTCACACTCATGGCCCTGGCCTGGGGCCGCAAAAAGGGCGCGCTGCCCGAAGAGGTGGCCCGGCACTGCGTGCCGGCCCTGGAGACCCTGCCCGCAGTGCTCGAAAGCGCCTTGCCGGCCATGCGCCAACGGGCCCAGGAACTCTGCCGCGTCTATGCCGAGGCCGAGAGCTTCCTCTACCTCGGCCGGGGCACCTGCTATCCCCTGGCCCTGGAAGGCGCGCTCAAGCTCAAGGAGATTTCCTACATCCACGCCGAAGGCTACGCGGCCGGGGAAATGAAACACGGCCCCATCGCCCTGATCGACCCCAAATTCCCCACCTTCGCCCTGGTGCCGCGTGACGCCCATTTCGCCAAGGTCAAGTCAAACCTCCAGGAAGTGCAGGCCCGGGGCGGCAAGATCATTGCCCTGACCCAGCCCGGCGCGGACCTTGCCGTGGATCATCCCTGGGAGATTCCGGCCGCCTGGGGGCCGTTGTCCACGTTCCTCATGCTCCCGGCCCTGCAACTGTTCGCCTACGAAATGGCGGACTACCTGGGCAAGGACGTGGACCAACCCCGGAACCTGGCCAAGAGTGTCACGGTGGAGTAGCGTGGACGCGTGAGGCGAATACAACGATCGACCACCCTGGCGACGGCGCTGCTGTGCGTTGTTTTGTTGCTGGCCCTGTCCGGCGTCGGCCGCGCCGGCGACGTGGCCGGCCAGTTCAAGGAAACGGCCGCCCGCTTTGACAAGCTGCGGGCCGATCCGGCCTCGGTCAACCGCCGCGACCGGTGGCAGGCCCTGGACACCCGGCTGGCCGGCCTGGCCAAGGCCGCCAAAGACCAGAACCTGCGGGCCAAGATCCTTTATTACCAAGCCTGGACCAACGAGGAACTGGCCAAGCGCTCGGTCCTGGACAAGGACTACGAGGCGGCCGTGGCCCTGTACGCCCGGGTGGCGACCACCGCGCCGGGCCGCAACTGGGCCGACGACGCCTTGCTGCGTCGGGCCACCATCCTGATCGAGGTCCTCAAGCGACCCGACGACGCCCGGGCCGATCTCGAACGCCTGCTGTCCGGAAATCCTAAAAAAGCCCTGGCCAGCCGGGCCAAAAGCCTCCTTGCGGAACTACGCCAGGAGTCCCCGCCTCCGCCCAAGCCCCAAGCCAAGGGCAGCACGCCCGCTCCGGCCAAGGCCCCCGCGACGGCCTCGGCCGACCACCCGGCCATCCTCGAAGGCTTTGCCGTGACCCCAACCACCACCGGCACCCGGCTGACCCTGACCCTGGACCGGGAAACCAACTACCGCTACCAAGTCCTCGAGCAGGCGCGCCCAGGCGGCGAACCGATCAAGCGACTCTATATCGACCTCGACAACACCCGGACCGGCCCGCGCCTGCCGTCGGAAAAGCGCTACGATTCCGGCAATATCACCCGCTTGCGCGCCGGCTATTTCACCCCGGACACCGTGCGCGTGGTCACGGAGCTCGACAGCGTCCAGCAATACGACGTGCATCCCGTCACCGGCCCTTTCCGGGTGGTCCTGGAGCTCACCGCCGCGGGCAAGGCCGCCACGGACAAACGCCCCCCCGAGCATCGGGCCACGGTCGCTTCCCGGGACGATACCGGAGACAGCGCCGTCACGGACTGGCTTGGCAATGTCTTCGGCCGCCATAAAACCGCCGATCCCGGCCCGGCCCCGAGCGGTACCCGGGGCAAGGTGCAAGCCAACCGGGAAACCCGTCAGCCGGCCACGCCACCGCCGCCGTCCCGGGAACCGAGCCTCAATTTCAAGCCCGGCAAAGCCGGTAAGAAACAGGCCGGCAACCTCGTGGAGCAGCTCGGGCTCACCGTGCGCACGGTCATGATCGACCCCGGTCACGGCGGCAAGGACCCCGGCGCCCACGGATATGACGGGCTGGTGGAAAAGGACGTGAACCTGCGCTTTGCCAAGATTCTCGGCGCGGAGCTGACGCGCCGGGGGCTCAACGTGCTCTACACGCGCACGACCGACACCTTCATCCCGCTGGAAACGCGCACCGACATGGCCAACAACAAGGGCGCCGACCTGTTCGTCTCCATCCACTGCAACGCCCACGGCGATGCCGGCACCTCGGGCCTGGAGACCTATTCCCTGAACCTGGCCAGCAGTCAGGAGGCGGTGCGGGTAGCGGCCCGGGAAAACGCCTCCTCGAAAAAAACCATCGGCGATCTCCAGGCCATCCTGACCGACCTCATGCTCTCGGCCAAGACCACCGAATCCAAGGACCTGGCTCAGTATATCCAGAAGCGTGCCATGGCGAACCTCAGCGGCCGCACCCGGGACCGCGGCCCCCATGAAGCCCCCTTTTTCGTGCTGATCGGGGCCAATATGCCGGCGGTGCTGGTGGAAATGGGCTACATCACCAATCCGGCCGAGGCCAAGCGCCTGTCCTCGGACAATTACCTGCGTGCCCTGGCCCGGGGCATGGTCGACGGCATCCTGTCCTACAAGAAAAAGATCGAGCGTTACGCCACCCTCTAACCAACCGAAATACCATGCCCGAAATTTCTCTCGCCGAGCGTCTCATCGTGGCCCTGGACGTGCCGACCGCCGCCGAGGCCCTGGCCCTGGCGGACAAACTCGCCGACCATGTCCGTTTCTTCAAGGTGGGGCTGCAGCTCTTCCTCGACGGCGGCTTTGGCGTGTGCGACGCCCTGGTGGCGCGCGGCTTCAAGGTCATGCTCGACCTCAAATTCCACGACATTCCCCAGACCGTGTCCCTGGCCATGGCCCAGCTCGCCGACCATGACATCGCCCTGGCCACGGTCCACGGCTATCCGCAGGTGGTGGAAGCGGCGGCCAAGACCAAGGGCCGCACGAAAATTCTGGCCGTCACGGTGCTGACGAGCCTCGGGAGCGAGGAATTGCGCCAGACCGGGTTTGCCGGAAATCTGGCCGATCTCGTGCGGCTGCGCGCGGTCACGTCCCTGTCCGCCGGGGCCGACGGCCTCGTGTGCTCACCGCTCGAAGTGGCGGTCCTGCGCAAGCATCTCGGGCACAAGCCGCTCATCGCCACACCCGGCATCCGGCTCCTCGACAGCGCCAAGGACGATCAGTTGCGCACGGCCACGCCCCTGGCCGCGATCCACGCCGGCGCCAACCACATCATCGTCGGCCGGCCCATCACCCGCAACTCCGATCCGGTCAGCGTCGCCCGGGCCATTGTCGCGGAAATCGCCTGACCCAGCGGGCGGTCCAAGGCGCCTGGCGCTCCCGGCAATCCGCAACGCCGCCGTCGCGCCAACCGCCTGCTGTCCCGCAACAAAGGGATGCCGAAGGGCTACGCCCCTTGGCCGTCGGCGGCGTCTCCCCCTCCCCGGCCTCCCGCCTTACTTTTTCGGCTTGCCCTTGGAAGATTCCTGGCCGGTGATGTGGTTCATGGAATAGCCGCCCTGGTAGATGATGCCCGTGGCGGTATCCATGACATATTCCAATTCCCCGTTGACGATGTACTGGTAGCGGCCGACGCCGGCCCCCCGGACCTGGAAGTACAAAAACACGGCGATGCCGGCGACGATGGCGAGCTTGAACAGGATGTCGACGGCGTCCTTGACGGTCTGCGGCATAAAGACATCTCCTTGGCCGGGCCTTGTACGCCGGGTCCGGGCGCCGGGCAAGGGAGCCGATCAGTCCTGGATATCCCCGTCCGGTTCCACATCCTCCCCCTCGCGGGCCAGGCCGTACTTGCGGATGCGGTAGCCGATCTGGCGCAGGGTGAGGCCCAGTTCCCGGGCGGCCCGGGACTGGACCCAGCCATGGCGCTCCAGGGCGCTGACCACTTGCTGCCGTTCCATGTCGCGCAGTTCGGCCGCGTCCTCGGGCAGCACGGACGGTCGCTCGCCCTCGGCCAGGATCTCGGGCGGGATGTCCGCGATATCGATGCGCTCGCCGGTCGCGGCCAGGGCCAAACGCGCGGCCACGGCTTCCATCTCCCGGATATTGCCCGGCCAGTCGTAGGCCTCCAGGGCCTTCAAGGCCTTGTGGGTCAGGCCCAGGCGCCGCCCGGCCCGCTGCTCCCCCACGCCCAGGAAAAATTCGAGCAGGGCCGGGATGTCTTCCCGGCGCTCGCGCAGGCTCGGTACGACCAACCGGCGCAGCCCCCGCACCGCGGCCAGTTCCGGGCTCGGTCCCTGGGGCGGCGTCTTGAAGAACAGGCGCGTGTCGGCCCGGCGCTCCCGGTCCGTGCCCTGGCGGGTGAAGGTTCCGGTGCGCAGATACTGGACCAGCCGCGAGATGATGTCCGGGGCCAGCAGATGGGCGTCGGCGATGAGCAGGGAGCCGCCGTCGGCCTCTTCGAGCAGCCCAGGACCACCAAGGGTGTTGCCGTTGGCCGTGGCGCCGAACAGACGGGCAGCCAGTTCCGGTTCCACGGGATCGGCCACGAGCAGAAACGGCCGGGGTCCCCGGGGGGACAGCTCATGGATGAGCCGGGCCAGGACCCCGCGTCCGCTGCCGCCCTCCCCGACCAGGAGCATGGGCGCGTCGACCAGGGCGGCCCGCTCGGTTTCGGCGCGCATCACCTCCAGGGCCGGGCTTGCGCCCGACGAAAAGACATGGCGGTAGCGTAGCGACACCTTGGAGCGCAAAAACGCCACCTCGCGGACCATTTCGGACCGGGAGGACAGGCTTTCCGTGGCCATGGCCATGGCCCGGCCGATGAGTCCGGCCACAAGCCCGGCCAGACGCAGATCCTCGGCCAGAGGGACCTCGGGCCCCAGGAGCGCGTCGGCGAAAAACGAACCGACCACGGCGCCGTCGATCACGATGGGCGCGGCCAGCATGGCCGCCTCACTGCGGTCCACATCCACGGAACCGTCCGGCCCGGCCAGGACC
Source organism: Desulfovibrionaceae bacterium (assembly GCA_040307025.1). Lineage (GTDB taxonomy): Bacteria > Desulfobacterota > Desulfovibrionia > Desulfovibrionales > Desulfovibrionaceae > Solidesulfovibrio. The sequence goes on from JAWRKJ010000312.1 coordinate 23,663, forward strand.
GGATCGGCGCCGTGGCGCAGAATGCGCGGTCCCCCGGACCGGGTCTCCCGGCCCACTGCGGCGGACAGAATCAACCCCAGATCGGGATGGCCCCGGCTCGCCCGGATGCAGGGCCGGCCGTCCTCGTCACCGAGCACCACGGCCAACTGGCGCGGCCCGGGCAACTCGGCCACGGTAGCCAGCAGGCATTCCACGACAGCGTCCAATCCCCCGGCCAGATCCCGGGCCAGGGTCAGGCAGTCCAGACAGCGGCTCAATACGGTATAACTCACGGCATCCATGTTTCGATATCTCCTGGGCCGGGCGCGCGAAAAGCCCCCGGCGTGAGTGGTCGGGGGCTTTTGTCCAGGTTTCGCCGGGCCAAGTCAATCCCACCCGGTCGGCGTACGGCCGATTACGCCTAGGCGGTCAGGGCCATACGGCCTTGACCCCGGCCATGAAAGGCCTGGAAGGCGCTAAGGCCGTCCTTGCCCATGTAGCGTTCGAGCTGACGGCTATCGGCTTCCAGGAGATCGACCACGATCAGCCCGTCCAGGGCATCGGCGAAGTCCCGGTCCACGTTGAAGGCGAGGAGCTTGCCCCCGAGTTTGAGGTACTGGCGCAGCAGCACCGGAATCCCCTTCTCGTCGGCCTCGATATCGTCCACGCAGGCGAGCAGGTCGTCGAGGTCGGACACCAGGGTGCGGGCCGCCTTGGCCAGCCAGGCCTGGCCGCGCAAGGGCTTGCGGGGTCGCACCAGTCTCGCCAGGGCCGGGCTGGTCACCTGCCCCTCGAAATAGCTGGCCATGAGCCGGCGGGAGGCCTTTTTGTAGGCGTTGGTGATGCTGACCGGTCCAAAGAGCACCCGGTAGCGCGGTTCGCGCGCGACCATCCGGGCCAGCCCCTTCCACAAGAGCAGCAGCGGGGCGTAACTTTTCTGGTATTCCGGCCGCACGAACGACCGGCCCATTTCCAAAGCCGGACCGATGCGCTCGAAAAAAGCCGCCTTGAGCACGAACAGGCTGCTTGTATAAAGCCCCTTGGGGCCGGCGGCGGCCAACAGCTCGTCGGTGCGGCCGATGCGGTAGGCGCCGGCGATCTCGCACCGCTCCCGGTTCCACAAAAACAGGTGGCGGTAGGAGGCATCGAAGGCATCGCGATCCATGCACTTGCCCGTGCCCTCGCCCACCTTGCGAAACGTCATCTCGCGCAGCCGGCCGATTTCCCGCAGGCACAGGGGAATGGCCGGCGCCGGGGACTCGATGACGTCGAACTCGCCGCTTTGCATCAGCAGCGCCTCGGGCGGCAGCTTGGCGATCTCGTCGGCCATGAGTTCCGGAGCAACCGGCACGATCAAGGTCTCCTGGCTGCGCGAGGGGTCCTTGGACCAGAACAGTGGCGGCCGTTTGCGCGGCCGGTTGGGGCGATCGCGCAGCAAACTCGTGCGCAGGCGCAAGTAGCGGGTAATGCGCGCATCGGCATCGTCCTCGCAGCCGACCAGACGGCACAACCGGTCGCAGGGGATGGGCCGCCCCACCCGCACGTTGATGGTGCGGCCGCGTTTGTTGGTGAATTCCCGGGGCAGCATGGCCGTGCGCAGCAACGGATGGGCCAGGCCCAGAACCTGAAACAGACGGCTGTTGCAGCCGCTGAAATGCACCGGCACCACCGTGGCCCCGGTCTTGCGGATGAGCCGGGCCACGGTCGGGCTCCAGTCCGGATCGGCCACGGTCAGCCGTCCGTGCTCCAGGCGGGGATGGGACACGGCCCCGGACGGGAACACGCCGAGCAGGCCGCCATCGTCGAGGACCCGCAGGCACTGCTTGAGCGGAGCGATGTTGCCGGACGTGGCCGTGGGGCCGCCGAACGGATCGACGAAAACAAAGAGGTCCCGCAGTTCCGGAATGCGCGCCAGCAAGGCGTTGGCCATGACGCGGGCATCGGACCGCACGGTAAGCAGCATTCTGGCCAGGACCAGACCTTCCAGGCCGCCGAACGGGTGGTTGGCCACCACGACCACCGGTCCCTTGGCCGGAATGTGGGCCAGTTCCTGCGGCCGGAGGTTACAGCGCACCCCGAAGGCCTCCAGGGTGGCGTCGATGAACGCTCCGGGGGCAAGGTTGCGGGGCAGGGACTGGTAGGCCCGTTCGATGTCGTGCAGGCACAGCAGACGGGCCAAGGCCGACTCCACCAGCCACAGGGCACGTTTGGTGAGCGGGCCGCCCGCAGGCGGGGTCAAGGCAAAGAGACGATCGGACGCTGTCGTTTCCATGGTGTCCACCTCGATTGCTGTTCCCGGAAACGCATTCGGCTTGACGCCGGTTGCGTAGGTTTCCGTGTACTAGCCGTATCGGGTGACGAACCCATGGAGGTTGGGTGCGCAACACGCGACGAAATGACGCCAAAACGGCATACCCCATCGCGATGCCGGCTTGGCCGGCGAAAGCGCAGGAAGAACGTCGCTCCAGTGCCCGAGCGTTGCCCGTGCCCCGGACTTTGGGTTCCGTCTCCTGCAATCGCCGGCATTGTCCAGGGCGCAATCCTGCGGTCGCGCCAGACCGCCAAAACGTCCCGGAGCGGAGACGCATCTTGACAGGAAGTGGCTGCTGACCCTACTTTTTTCCCAGCATCGTCGGGAGGACCTCGCCGTGGCCGAAAATCGCCTCTATTCCGTGGCCTCCATCGCCAAACTGCTGGATGTCCCCGAATCCACGCTGCACTATTGGAAGAATCGTTTCGACGACGTGCTGCCGAGCATCGGTCGCGGCCGCAACAAACGGTTTCGGCCCGAGGCCCTGGACGTGTTCCGGGACATCGGGGCCATGCTCGGCCAAGGGCTGTCCTGTGCCGACGTGCGCGCCGAACTGGCCCGCCGCTATCCGGTCAATGTGGCCACCACGGCCGCCGCGGCCGAACCGGTCCAGGCCGTCCGGGTGACGGAGGAAGGCGCCGGCCATGACGGCGCCCTGGCCGTGGCCACGCGCATCGGGACCGAAATCGCCAAGACGTTGCTCACCCACCTGCACCAGCAGCTCGCGCCGGCACCGGCCGCCCTGCCCGACGAAACCGCCGCCGGCCTCCAGTCCGAACTGGAGCGGGTGCGCTCGGAAAACGCGGTCTTGACCGAAAAGATGCAGTTGCTCGAAGCCGAACTCGTGCGCCTGCGCAAGGACCGGCGGGAACTGGAAACCTATCTGGTGGACAAGATCAACGCGCTGACCAGAACCGGCCAACCGGGCTGAGCGTATCGGGGGGAAGGGACGGTCGGGAGCCTCCGGCGGCCAAAGGACTGTACCCGGGGAATCCCGGGCGGGAAAGGCGAGACGGCCAAGCTGGCCGGCGGCGGGACCGCTGCGCAACGCTGTAGCCCACGCGCCAAATGGAGATGCCGGAAGCGCAACCCCCTGATCGCGCTCCCGGCACCCCGCTCCTCGAGGACTGTGCCTGCCCAGAGAACCGCCCCGACGCCGCGGAAACGTCGGTCCGCCATCCGGTTGGCGGCGGCGGCCGGAGGCAAGTGATCTATCCTCCCGGCGACCTCCGAAAAGGCTTGCTAGGCAGCCTTTTCGGAGGGGACGCTTTCCGCCCGAGGCGGTTGTCGGCGAGCGTCGCGCCGCATACGGGCCTTGTGGCCGGTGGACTAGACGTCCACGACTTCCATGTACACCAGGGTCTGGTTGAGCAGCTGATAGGCGATTTCACCGTAGGTGACCGGCCCGGTGAAGGGATCGGTCTTTTTGCCTTCCAGCTCGGAATAGAGATAGTTGAGGATGCAGTTGCAGGAGAACACGAGCCGGCTGCTGTCGATGTTGCATTCCTTGCCGAGCCGGTCGTTGAAGGTCTTCACGTAGTCGGCCACGGGCTTGGCGTGCTTGTAGCGGATGCCGGAGAACACCGGGGCGTAGAACACGACCTGGCCTTCCACCTCGTCGACGTCCTGGAAGCTGATGTTGACCAGGGCGCCGTAGTAGTCGGCCACCAGGGGCAACTTGGTATCGAGCTTGTTTTTGACGATGTAGGCGGCGAAGTTACGCTTCTCGCCGTTGACCATGACATCCTTGGCGGCGAAATCGTCGGAATTGAAGGTCAGGGTATCGCCATCGCCCTGCTCGAACAGGTTGATGATGCCGATTTCGGACGCCTTGCCCGGGGGCAGCTGTGCCTGGAGCACGAGGGCGCCTTCTTCGAGCACGTCGCCGTTCTGGCCGTTGATGACCTTGGGGGTCTTTTTACCCAGATCGCTCAGATGGACGCCGGCGATCCAGCCGATGAGCGGACGCACGCCGAAATCTTTGTAATTCGGGGCATTGAGGGCGAAGGACTTGTGCGTTTTGCTGGCGGCCGGGATGATGACGAAGCTGAAACCGTGCTTGGGACCTTCGCTGTAGACCTTGGCCAAGCTGTTCTGATCGTAGGCCACAATATCAATGCCGGTGACAACGTCGGTGATGTCGGTGGCGCAGATGAGATCGCGACTGACCAACCCGCCCTGTTCGCTGGAAATGAAGTACGGGATGGTACCGGCAATCCAGTCACCCTTGGGCAGCTGCCGCAAAGCATCCTCATCTCCGGCGAGAAGGAGTTTCCGACCCGCTTCAATCTTTTGCTTGACATCTGCAATGTTGGAAATGGTCTGGCGCATGGTACCTCCTACCCGAAGATCGTTTTCAGGTCGTCCTGAACGCTCGGCATATTCACATTATTCGCGAAAATTGCATAGAGCTGATCCACGCTGGCGTTGATATTGTCAGGCGAAGGATCCTCCTTGACCGAGCGCGTCAACCGGCCAAGCAGTATCTTGGCGGCCAGGAACTTCAGTTGGTACGTCTTTTTCCCGGTCACAATGTCTTGCCATGCTTTGTTGCTCTTGCTGGGTACATCCATATTCGCCTCCTTCGTTATGCGGCAGCGCGATCTTGCTTCGGGGGGGGAGAAATCTACCATATCCCAATGCGCAGGGAGTCGGCAGTCAGGTATGGTTTGTCTTCGGAAAGGTACCATCCTTCCAGGAAAATTCCAAGAAATGTCCGGAACTCAAGCAAGGATCGCACCAGGAAAAAACACACGCTAAAGCAAATAGTTAGAGGGAATTTACGAGCCTTGAATTTTTTTTTCAAGACAAAACAGCGCGACAGGGGAATTCCCGGTGGGGGGACGGCCGGGACAGGACCAATAAAATCATGGAATATCGATATGTTAGCCTTCTCGTAGCGAAATGGGGCAAGAAAATGGCAAACTGAGTCAAAAAGATACACAAGGAAACCCACCCACGCCGAGCACCCTCCCTTACAAAACATAAATTCCGCAAAATTTCCACCAGATGGAGAGATTCCTGCCACGGCCGTTTCTCTTGCCATCTGTCACGCCTCAGTATTTTGCATATATTATGCCTAAAAGAGCATAGGACATCAGCCGCAACGCACACCCCGATCAAGCAGCCACAGGTCGGCCAGGGTCAGCAGCACCATGGCCCGCAACACCGGTACCACGCGCGGAATGGCGCTGCGGTCGTGGCGGCCGCCGACCACGATGGTGGCCGGCTGGCCGGTGATGTCCGTGGTGCGCTGCTCCCGGGCGATGGACGGAATGGGCTTGACCGCCGCCCGCACCACCACGGGCTGGCCGTTGGCGATGCCGCCCAGGATGCCGCCGGCATTGTTGGATTCGGACGGGGTGACGATGGGATCGTTGTTCTGGGAACCGAGCAGCCGGGCCGCGCCGAAGCCGGCACCGATCTCCACGCCCTTGACCGCGCCCACGCCCATGAGGGCATAGGCCAGCCGGGCGTCGAGCTTGTCGAAAACCGGTTCGCCGAGGCCGGCCGGCACGCCCGTGGCCACCACCTCGACGACACCGCCCAGGCTGTCGCCCGTGGCCATGACCGCCTTGGCCCGCTCCTCCCAGGCCGGGATCACGTCCGGGTCCGGGCTGCAAAAGGGCCGGTCGGCCGCGCCGGCCGGGTCCCCGATCCGGGCCGCAATGCCGCCGAATTCCACGGTGTAGGCCACGACCCGGACCCCGACCGTGTCGAGCAGGGCCTGGGCCACGGCGCCGCCCGCCACCCGGGCGGCGGTTTCCCGGGCCGAGGCCCGGCCCCCGCCCCGGTAATCCCGGCGGCCGTACTTGGCCAGATAGGTGCCATCGGCATGGCCGGGACGCAGCAGGGTCTTGGCCGCTTCGTAGTCCCGGGAGCGCTGGTTCGTGTTTTCGATGACAAACCCGATGGGCGTGCCCGTGGTGGCGCCCTCGAACACGCCGGACAGCAGCCGGACCGCGTCGGGTTCCTTGCGGGCGGTGCCGGTCAGGCCGGAACCGGGCTTGCGCCGGTCGAGGTCGCGCTGGATCACGGCCTCGGACAAGGGGATGCCGGCCGGACAGCCGTCGATGACCCCGCCCAGAGCCGGGCCATGGGATTCGCCATAAGTGGTCAGGCGAAAAAGCCGCCCGAAGGTGTTGCCGCTCATGTGCTCTCCAGCCCCGCCCCGCAAGCTGGGGGCGGCGGCGGTTGGGAATCGGGATGCCGGACGCCGGTCAGGGTGTTGCGCTTTGGGGCGCCGTGTCCTGATGCGGCGCAGCCCCGCCCTGGGGCGCGTCGGTCGCCCCAGCGGCGGGCGCGGCCTGTGGGGCGGGGGGGGCCGGTTCGGGCCGGCGGCGCAGAAGCAAGAACCCGCCCTGGTCGTAGACCGTCGTCAACGCGGCACGGGCCCGGCCGACCA
>JAWRKJ010000313.1:0-2834 GCA_040307025.1 Desulfovibrionaceae bacterium
TTTTCAAACGCCGCGCCGCGGGATGCGGCTAGAAGGATCCGAGCATGTCGCGCTCTTCGCCGGAAAGCAGCTTGTTGAGATCGAGGAGGATGAGCAATCGATCCTCGAGCTTGCCCACGCCGCTGATGTATTCGGATTCGAGTCCGGACACGACCGGTGGTGGCGGCTCCACCGTGCTGGCGGGTATGCGCAGCACCTCGGAAACGGAATCGACCACAAACCCGACGATCATGTTGTTGATCTCGATGACAATGATGCGCGTATGTTTGTCATGGTCGCGGGTGGACAGGCCAAAACGCTTGCGCAGGTCGATGATGGGAATGACCTTGCCCCGCAAATTGATCACGCCCTCGACGAAATCCGGGGCGCGCGGGACCTTGGTGATATCCATCATGCGGATGATTTCCTGCACGCTGAGGATATCCACGCCGAACTCCTCCTCGCCAATACTGAATGTGACGAGTTGGAGCAGTTCGGCATCCTGCTTTTTGAGGGTTTCCTCCATGCGGCGAACTCCCATTTGAGGTGTGGACCGCGGCTGCGGCGGTAAGCGCGTCCCGTGATCACCCTATCCCAAATATTCCCACTTTGGGCAAGCGCGGGCCGGCATCCTCGAACAACTTAATCGTCGCCCTGCTCGCGGGCCCGCTCCTCGGGGGTCATGTTCCAGAACGGGAACCCATCCTTGGTGCGGCGGACTTTGAGCTGGATGTTCTCATCCTTTTTCACCTTGGTGGCGAGCATGACGTCCTGACCATCCAGTTCAGCCCAGACCCCGGCCACCTTGACCTGATCGCCTTCCTTGAGGCCGATCACGCCCAGGTCCACGAAATCCTTGGGGCCCAGATGCACGGTTTCGAGCCCCTTGTCCTTCTTGTCCTCGATCTGCAGGGCAATGCCCGGGGCCATGCCGGAAAACGGCACGACCTCCATGATCTTGGTCACCTTGCCCTTAAGGGTATCGGCTTCCTTGAGATCGAAAAGTTTGTCGTATTCGCCTCCCTGCTCCCATCCCTTGAGGTCGGGATTGGCTTTGGTCCCGGCCAAAGCCTGGACGGACAAAAGCAGCGGCGCCATCAAGGTAAGGAGCAGCAAGGAACGCATGCGCATCGTCGATTTCCTCATCCGCAAAATCACGCCCGCCCGTTTTCCAACCGTGCATGGCGCGTCATGGCCGCGATACGGCCAGAGCCGGCCGGCGTCAATATGTGAACTGGCCGTTGTCGTAGATCGTGGCCTCGCGCCCGTCGGCCAGATGGGCCTGGACCCGCTTGGGTTCGGTGTTGACGAGGTCCCAGTGCAGGGCCGAGTCGTTATATCCCAGCTGGATTTTGCGTTCGGTGGTGAGCTCCGCCGGGTCACCGGCAAAGGTGTCGGAATAGGAGCTGCCCACGGCCACGTGGCAATTGCCGTTGGGCCCGCCGAAATTTTCGTCGTAGAGGGTGTTGGCCATGAAGCGGTCGATCTTGGAAAAACGACGGTCGGTCAGGGAGAATTCGCCCAGGCGCGAGGCGCCGGCGTCCATGGCCAACTGCTTGCGCACGAATTCCTCACCCTGGTCCGCGGCGATGTCCGTGACCTGACCCTCCTTGAAGGTCAGACGCACGCCATGGACGTAGTTGCCGCTGCGGTAGGACGGCTGGTCGGCGAAATACCGGCCCGAGGTGCCGCGCCAGTCCGGCGAGGTGAAAATCTCGAAACTCGGGATGTTGTGGCCGGACAGTCCCAGCCAACGCCGGCTCTCCCCCGGAGTCACGGTCAGATCCACGTTGTCGGATTCGATGCGCAGCCGGCTGATAGGCAACGCATTGAGCCAGTTCTTGATGGCATTGGCCTCTTCGTAAAGCGCGCGCCACTTGGCCACCGGATCGGTCTCGCGCAAAAAACAGGCGCCCGTGACCTGGGCGGCGTATTCACGATTGGTCATGCCGGCCTTCCGGGCCAGTTCGGGCGTGGGATACAAACACAGGGTCCAGCCGAAGTCCCCGGCCTCTTCCCGGCGCACGAGGATGTCACGCAAGGGTTTGCGGGCCAGGGCGGCGGTGGCGATGCGCTTGGGATCGATCCCGCTTAAATGGGTGAGGTTTTCCGGAGCGAGCAGGTGCATGGCGCCGTTCAAATTTTCGTGCAGCAAGGCTTGTCCCGGGGCCTGGAACGCAAGCTGGGCATCGTCGGCCCGGTCGTAAAATACGGTTTCCATGGCCGGGGTCAGGGTGAGGCGCGGGATGGGGTTGAGGCCCTGTTCGAGCAGCTTGGCATAGACGGCCTCGGCCAGACGCAAGGCGGCCAGGTCATATTGCACGAGCACGACGTCGCCCGGAGCGTAGGGATTGGGGCGTGAAGTGTTGAGCCCCCACAGAAGCACGTCGGCGTATCTGTCAAGTTGCAAACGCGTCAGCACGGCGGTTTATCCTTTTTCCCGGGACCATAGCCCCAAAGGGGGCACCGGGGCAAGGTCGGAGGAAGGGCGCGTCCTGTCTCCGCGCCTCTTGCCTTTCCACAAAAAAGCGATTATCTTGCTACGTTCGCGACAACGTTACATCGCGGGGACCCGATCATACAGCGGTCCACCGCCAGGAGGATACCCCATATGGCCAAAGAAGGCGCCATCGAGGTCGACGGCAAGGTCCAAGAAGCCCTGCCCAACGCCATGTTTCGTGTGGAACTCGAAAACGGCCACGAAGTGCTGGCCCATATCTCCGGCAAAATGCGCAAGTTTTACATCCGCATCCTGCCCGGCGACCGCGTCAAGGTCGAACTGTCCCCCTACGACCTCACCCGGGGCCGCATCACCTACCGCCTGAAGTAACGCCGCCCCATCGCGGGCGGGGGGG
>JAWRKJ010000314.1:0-4590 GCA_040307025.1 Desulfovibrionaceae bacterium
CTCGTCGTCGCGCCCGTGGCCTTGTCGTGGACAACGACCAGCTCCCCGGCGCACACCGGAATGAGGCCCCGGTCGAGCAGACGCAGGTCATGGTCCAGATCGTCGTACTGGGTGGGCGAAAAACGCAGGTCAAAGCCGCCGGTCGCGGTCAGGACAGCGGTAGGGAACAGATGGCAGCAGCCCGTGACCGTGGCGCAAGGCCGGGTCAGGCCGTATTCCCCCCAGTCCGGGGTATGGAGCCACGGCCGCAGCAGCGTGAACCCTCGCCCCTGGAACGCGTCCCGGCGCGGGGTCGGCCACAGATGCCCGTCCGCGTTCTGCACGAACCGGGGGGCATTCGCTCCGCGCACCCGGCAGCCGTAGACCCCGGCCCGGGGATACCTGGCCAGGGCCGCGCCGAACCGGCCGAGCCAGTCCGACGGCACCAGCGCGTCGTCGTCGAGGTAGACGGCAAACGTGGCCGCGCGCACGGCCGGCTGGGCCGCCAGCCAGTTGCGCCCGGCCGGCGCGCCCACATTGACCGGCAAGGTCAGGACGGTCAGGTCCGCCCCAAGCCGGTCCTGCCAAGCGGCCAACACGGCGGCCGTGTCATCGCGGCAACCGTTGTCGAGGACGAAAATCCGCCAGCCCCCGGGCGGAATAAAAGCCCGACCCGTCGCCGCCAGGGCCGCCAGGGTCCGGTCGAGCCGGGAGGCGTTGTTAAACGTATAGAGCAGCACCGCCACCGAACCGGGCAAAAGGGCGCGCCGCGTGTCCAGGGCTTGGCGCACGGTGTGGAGGCGATTGACGGCCAGGGCGTCCAGGGGCCGGGCGGCGACCAGCCGCGATAGCGCGGCTGTGGCGCCGTCCCGGTCGCCCACGGCAAGCAGGGCTTGGGCCAGGGGGAAAAGCGGTCCGGTCCAAGGCAACATCCCCAGGCAGGCCCGCAGCCGGCTCACGGCCGACACGGCCCGCCCGGCGAGCAGATCCAGTTCCCCGGCCACGGCCAAGCCCAAGGGCGCCAGGGCGCCGGGCAAGGCGGCCAGGCGATCGGCGGCCGCGACCAAGAGGGCGGGATCGTCCTGCATGGGCGCCACCGTGGCCAAACCATGGGCGGCAGCCGGGGCATCCGGCGTCTTGGCCAGACGGTCGAAAAACAAGCGCGCCAGACCGGCCACGTCACGCCGCTCGGCCAGTTCCCGGTGCTCCGGGTCCTGGCCGGACGGACGGGCCCCGGCGGCCACAGCGGCCACGATCCGGGCGAGCGGCGGCGACAAAAACGGCCGGCTCGCCTGACGCCGGGCCAACACGACCGCGGCGGCGCCGTCCAGGGGCGCATCCTCCCACCCGGCCAGGGACATCCGGTCGGCCAGGCCGGAGACAGCCGAGCCACCGGCCAAAGCCGCGTCCCGGGCCGCGACCAGTCCCGATCCCCGGCCGCCGACCAACAGCAGTCGGTGCAGGGTCACGGGCAAGCCGGCCAAGGGTGGTGCTTCGGACGCGCCCCAAGCGCAGGGAGAAGCGAACGGCTGCATGCCCAATTCTCGGCCTCAGGCCCCGAAGGTCCGGCGCATGACGGCAAACAGGGTTTCCAGACGCCGGGGATAGGTGTGCTCGGCCAGCACGCGCCGTCGCCCGGCCTCGGCCAGGGCCTGGCGCGCGGGCGCGTCGGCCAGGTAACGCCCGGTCAGGGCGACCAGTTCCTCGGCCGTCTCGTAGACGGCCATCTCCCGGCCGGGCTCGAAAAGGTCTTCGAGCTGGCGCCGGGCATCGGTGAGCACGAAGGCGCCGCACGCCGGCACGTCGAACACCCGCTGGTTGACCGCGCCCTTCATCTGGGAACTCGTCACGTTGGCGTTGACCTCGGACAGGGGATAAAACTGCGGCAATGCGTCGTAATAGGCCAGTTCCGGCAGCCGTCGCCACAGGCGCCCTTCCCCGGGCAGGGCGGACAGCCAGCCCTCATCGCCGACGATGGTCGGGCCAAAGGGCAGCAAACCGGCGATCCGAGCCGCCCGGTCGCGCCGGGTGCATTCCCAGATCACGGCCGTCTCGAAGGCCAGACGCCGCTCCACGGTCGGGATGGCCAGATATGCGGTAAAAAGCTCGGGCCGGGACGCGGCCAGATAGTCGGCCACCAGCCGCTCGGGCGCGGCCGCGAAGCCGTCGGCCACTGCCGCGAAGGCCTCGGCCAGCCGGGACGGCGGATCGGCCAGGGCCAGCCGGGTCGCGGTCTTGGACACCATGGAATTGCCCACGAACGACACCCGCGCCCGCCAGGGATGGTCTTCGGGCACAACGGACAGCGGCCGAAAGCGCGTCTCGTCCGTGGCCAAGGGCAGGTAGTGGACATGGGGACAACCCCGGGCGCGAAGCGGCGCAACCGTGTCCGCATCCCAGGTGAAAAGCACGGTGGAACGGCTCACGGCCGGCCGGTACAGCGGTAAAATAAGCTCCGGGCTGTCCACGAACCACGAGGCCAGGGGGATGCCCGCACGTTCCAGGAGTTCGAGCAGCACGCCTTCCCGGTCCAGGCCCAGATGATTGACCGTGAGCACGAAATCCGGGGCAAAATCATCCAGAGACTCGCGGACCAAGGACACATAGGCGTCACGGGCCAGCGGCGTCTCGCCGGTCTCCAGATAGCGGCAGGGCGTGCCCAGACGCGCGCAAGCCCGGGTCACCTCGCCGACCAGAAAGAGCTTGCTGGTCAGGCACAGCACCCGGGGCAACGCCTGGCGAAAAAGCGGTCGGGACGGCACGCGCGGCGGGGACAGCGCGACGGCCAGACAGGCGTAATAGTCGGGATCGAGCCGGCGGTACACGGCATGGGGCACGACATGCAACCCCGGCCGGCCCCGGCTGGCGGCAAAGGCGCGCACGGCCTCGGCTACGTCCGCCACTTCGGCCGCATCGAGCCACAGGACGTCCGGGTCACCGGCCAGGGCCGCGCGCACGCCGGTCGCAGCCGCGATGGGCGCTTCCCTGTCCACCACCGCCACCGGCACCCCGGCCTCCCGGCAGGCGGACACGGCCACGCCGAGCCCGGCCCCGAGAAAAACCGGCAAGGCCGTGGTCCCGCACCGGTCGATCACCGTCTCGGCCAAGGCCTCTTCGGTGGCCGGACCACGCCGACCGGCCAGACTCCAGGTCTTGTCGGCCAGGACCAGACGCACGTCCACCACCCGACCGGCCTCGGTCACGGCAACGGCGTCAACGAGCGGCCCGGCCATCCGGCAAGCGTCCCCTACCCACCAAGGGTGGCCAGGGCGGATTCGTCCTTGAGGATCTCAAAGAAGCTGAGCAACTGGACCAGGCCCAGGGTTTTTTCCACGGCAGGGCTCAGCCGATACAGATAGAAGGAGCGGCCGGAACTGCGCATCCGGGTGTTGATCGAAACCAGGAAGCCGATGCCCGACGAATCCATGAACGACACACCCGAAAGATCGATTACCACGGCTTGCACCGAATCGTCGCGCAAGGCCTCGTCCAATCGGCGCTTGAGCTCCCCGGTGATCTCCAGGGTGATTTCGCCGGCGTACCGGAGCAGCAACAAGCCATTGCCGCACGAAAGCGTCAGCTTTTCCACCGCGAGCGACCTATGTCCTTATGAATGAACATGATATTTTCCGATCCCCGACGGGTGACCCGGCACGCGTCCGACAACATGCACATGATATACAAGCCCCGGCCGCCTTCGGACTCCGGGCCCGGGTTCTCGAAACGCACATCCGGGCCAAAACCCTTGCCCCAGTCGACGATCTCCAATTCCACCCACTGCCCGGGTTCGACCCCGAGTCTGACCTCAAGATCGCCGGGCTGGCCGCCATAGGCATGGCGGCAGACATTGGCACAGGCCTCGGTCAGGATGATATCCAGATCGTGCAGGGTGTCGGAATCCGCCAGGGACTCCGAGAGGAAATCCACCACATCCTTGGCCAGCCGTCGGCTGTCACCCGGGTGGGATATGGTCCGAAAGACCTTGCGGATCACCACGCGCTCCCTGGCCTGGTCCCTGGCGTCCCAGCCATGTGCTGGTCGCCTCGCCGTGCCACGTTTTCGCTTTTGGCCGCAAACCTCCTCTCCGTCAAGAGCCCTCCCCGGGCGCGAAATCGGCGCTGTCAAGCACGATGGTCACCGGCCCCCAATTGACAAGCTCCACATCCATGTCCGCCCCGAACCGGCCGCCGGCCACCTTGTCCGGCAATGCCGCACCGGCCCGCTCCACTAGCCGGGCATAGAGTTCCCGGGCCATGTCCGGCGGCGCAGCTTCCGAAAAGGACGGCCGCCTGCCTTTGCGACAGGTGGCATACAGCGTGAACTGGGACACCAGCAGCAACCCGCCTCCGGTCTCGCGCAGGCCGACGTTGAGCTTGCCGGCCTCGTCCGGGAAAATCCGCAGGTCACACAACTTTTCGAGCATGGCCCCGCACACCGGGCCGTCCGCGAATCCCGGGGCGGCGGCCCGGCCGAATCCGACCAGCACGAGCAAGCCTTCCCCAATGGCGCCGACCACCTCGCCGTCCACGGCCACCGAAGCCCGGCGCACCCGCTGCACAACCAGACGCACCTAATACTCCATGTAGGTGGCCTTGCTGGCCGGTTTCTCGG
>JAWRKJ010000315.1:0-25224 GCA_040307025.1 Desulfovibrionaceae bacterium
CCGGCCGGCAAGGGCCTCCAGGGTGTCGAGCAGCCAGAGCAGATTGCCCGTATACGAACCGGCCAGATAGGCGGCCACCACGTCCCGGAGCGCGGCCGGCTCCCGGGTCCGGCCGCCGAGCTTGCAAAAATCCACCACCCCTTCCAGGCGCGCCGTGTCCTCGGGGCGCAGGAACGGCGAGGCCAGAATGCGCCCCCGCTCCTCGAAGAAAAGCCGCAGACAACCGAGTCCCTCGCGCAGTTCCGGGCCGACCTGGGCCGGCACCAGCCGCGACAAGGCCACATGGCCGTCATGGGCGGCCTTGAACGGACAGGCGTACAGGCAGCCCTCGTTGGCGAGCACGCCGATGGAAAGATCGGGACAGGCCCGGCGCAAGGCCGTGACCGTGGCGGCGAGCCTGGCCGTATCGCGGTTGAGGGAGCGGTCGAGCACCAGCCGATTGGACGGCTTGAACCGGGTGGCGGCGGCGTATTCAAGGAGGCTCACGGCCCGGGCGGCACTGTCCGGCCGGGAGTTGACGCTCGGCACGGCGACCAGGGCCCGGGCCACGTCCGGCGCGGCGTCGGACAGGGCCATGAGAAGATAATGGTCGGCATAGACAATGCCGTCGAGCACCCCGGCCGCCAGATAGCCTTCCAGCAAAAAAACCAGGTCGCGCAGGCCCTCTTCCGACAAGACAGACGGATCGTGGAACCGGGCGTTGAGCAGGCCCAGGCGGGTAACTCCCGGCAAGGCGGACAAGCCTTCGCGGATATCCTCGGGCGTGGCGTCGCCGCAGCCGGGCAGCCGGCCGTCCGGGGTCTCGGGACTCAGACGGAAATGCACCGAAGCCAGACGTCCCCGGTTGGCGGCCAAAAGGGCCACATAGTCCGGGTCGGGCACGAAAGGCACGTCGAATCGCATGGCCGCTCCTTGCCTGAGGTTTGCCGGGATTGTCGCGGGAAGCTCGCCTCAAGCTACACCATATGCCGTGAATTTGTCGATCATTGCCCGCGAAACGTGACGGAATGGCCGTTCCAGGGTGGTCTTGCCTTTCCCGGCAATGGCCTTATCTTCCGTGCCTGCGGATTCCGTTTGGAGGCATGGATGACGATCGAGGCTCCCCATATTCACATCGAAGGCGCCCGCCAGCACAATCTCAAAAACCTGACCCTGGATATTCCCCGCGACAAGCTCGTGGTGGTGTGCGGCCCGTCCGGCTCGGGCAAGTCCACGCTGGCCTTCGACATTATCTACGCCGAGGGCCAGCGTCGCTACGTGGAGTCTCTGTCGGCCTACGCGCGCCAGTTCCTGCCCCAGATGGACAAGCCGCAGGTGGACAAGATCGAAGGTCTGTCCCCGGCCATCTCCCTGGAGCAGCAGACCGCTACCCGCAACCCGCGTTCCACCGTGGGCACGGTGACCGAAATCTACGATTTCCTGCGCGTGTTTTTCGCCCGCCTGGGCAAGCCCCACTGCCCGTCCTGCGGCGAGCCCATCAAGGCCCGCACCGCCGACGAAATCATAAGCGACATCCTGGCCCTGCCCGAGGGCTCGAAAATCCTGCTCCTCGCCCCCCTGGTCGAGCACATGAAAGGCACCCAGGCCGACCGGCTGGGCAAGCTCAAAAGCCAGGGATTCGCCCGGGTGCGCGTGGACGGGAAAGTGGTGCCCCTGGAGCCCCTGCCCGAACTTGAAAAAAACAAGCGCCATTCCATCGACCTCGTGGTGGACCGGCTGGTGGTCAAGGACGGCATCCGCTCGCGCCTGTCCGACTCGGTGGAGCTGGGCCTGGCCCAGGGCGACGGCCGGGTGTACGTGGCCGATGCCGGCGGGACAACCAAGGACCGGATCTTTTCCACGGCCTCGTCCTGCCCGACCTGCAAGGTGAGCGTGCCCAAGCCCTCGCCCCAGCTTTTTTCCTTCAACAGCCCCCAAGGCGCCTGCCCGGCCTGCGGCGGCATCGGGGCCGTGGAATACTTCGAACCCCTCCTGCTCGCGCCGAACTCGGGCCTGTCCCTGCGCCAGGGCGCGATCCTGCCCTGGAAGTCCGAACGGGCGCTTGGCCGCTACGCCAGCCGGTTGGAAGGCCTGGGCAAACGCTACGGCTTCGGCCTGGACACGCCCCTGGCCGATTTTTCCGCGGACGCCCGCCAGGCGCTTTTCCACGGGGACAAGGCCTTTGGCTGGGAAGGCGTGGTGGAGCTGCTCGAACACGGCCAGTCCTTCGGCCCGATCTGGCGCGACGAGCTGGCCCGGTTCCGCCAGTCCCGGCCCTGCCCGGTGTGCAACGGGGCGCGGCTTCGGCCCGAGGCCTTGTCCGTGCGGGTGGACGGCCGCAACATCTTCGAATTCTGCTCCATGCCCATCGACCGGGCCCTGGCCTGGTTGTCGGAACTGCGTTTCGAGGGTGCCGAGGCGCTCATCGCCGAGCCGCTGCTCAAGGAGCTGTCCCACCGGCTGCGGTTTCTTTCGGGCGTGGGCCTCGACTACCTGTCCCTGGCCCGGGCCATGGCCACGCTTTCCGGCGGCGAGGCCCAGCGCATCCGGCTTGCCGGCCAGCTCGGCTCGGGGCTTGTGGGTGTGACCTACGTCCTCGATGAACCGAGCATCGGCCTGCACCCCCGGGACAACGACCGGCTGCTCGGCACCCTGCGCCAGCTCCAGGGCCGGGGCAACACCGTGCTCGTGGTCGAACACGACGAGGCCACCATCCGTCATGCCGACCATCTGGTCGAACTGGGGCCCGGTTCCGGGCGTCTGGGCGGCGAGATCGTCTACCAGGGCACGGTAGAGGGCATGCTGGCCGCGCCGGAGTCGCTGACCGGCAAATACCTGCGCGGCGACGCCCACTCCCCCAGGCCCGACACGCGACGGCCCGGCAAGGGGGCCTTGGTCCTTCGCGGCGTGACCACCAACAACTTGAAAGGCATCGACGCTACCATCCCCCTGGGCTGTCTCGTGTGCGTGACCGGCGTGTCCGGCTCGGGCAAGAGTTCGCTGGTCATGGACTCCCTGTACAAGCACCTGGCCCTGGCCAAGGGCATCAAGGTCGAGGCGCCCGGCGCCATCGCCGGCATCGAGGGTGCCGATCTGGTGGAAAAGATCGTCAGCATCGACCAGACGCCCATCGGCCGCACCCCACGCTCCAATCCGGCCACCTACACCAAGGTCTTCGACGAGATCCGGGAGATTTTCTCGACCACGCCCGATGCCAGGCGACGGGGGTTCAAGCCCGGCCGGTTCAGCTTCAACGTCAAGGGCGGCCGGTGCGAGGCCTGCGGCGGCGACGGCCAGATCCGGGTGGAAATGCACTTTTTGCCCGACATTTTCGTCACCTGCGAGGTGTGCGGCGGCCTGCGCTACAACCGCGAGACCCTGGACGTGCGCTACAAGGGCCTGTCCATCGCCGAGGTGCTGGACCTGACCGTGCGTCAGGCGCGGGAGTTTTTCGAAAACTATCCCGTGCTCGACCGCCGCCTGGCCGTGCTGGAGGAAGTGGGCCTCGAATACCTGCACCTGGGCCAGCCGGCCACGACGCTTTCCGGCGGCGAGGCCCAGCGCATCAAGATCTCCCGGGAGCTCGGCAAGCGCAGCCTGCCCGGGGCGCTTTACATCCTGGACGAACCCACCACCGGCCTGCACATGCAGGAGGTGGGCAAGCTCATCGTCGTGCTGCACAAGCTGGTGGAAAAAGGGGCCAGCGTGGTGGTCATCGAGCACAACACCGACGTGGTGGCGGCCGCGGACCATGTCATCGACCTGGGGCCGGGTGGCGGCGAGGCCGGCGGGCGCATCGTGGCCCAGGGCACGCCCGAGGAGCTCATGGCCAATCCGGAGTCGGTGACAGGAAAGTTTTTGAAATAGCAAAGAACCGGCCAGAAGTGCCGGGGAAAGGCACGCCCCCCCTCGGCACTTTCGGCTGCGTAGTGCTACAAATACGTTTCCGGTTCCTTGCGCGCGGCGCAGTTCGTGGCCAGACGCTTGGCGATCTCCAGCAATTGCGGATTTTCCACGCCCCGGGCGCCCGTGGGGCAGATTTTGACGCAGGCGCAACAGTGCAGACAGAGAGCCTCGCGCGTGTCCGCCTGCCGCTCCACCGTGATGGCGCCCACGGGGCACACCGTGGCGCAGAGGCCGCAACGCACGCAGACATCCCCGCGCGACACCGGCGCCATGGCCGGCAAGGGATGGCGTTCCCGATACGGCCTGTTCCCCGGGACCGACAGCGTCCCGGCCTCGGCCAGGCAGTCCAGCCCGTCCAGCTTGCGGCGAATCGCCGCGCCAAAGGCCGTGGCCTTGTCGCGATCCCCGGCATCGGGCCGGCCCACGGCAATGGGGGTCTCCGCCTTGGAAAAGGAATGCTCCCCGATAAAGGCGCCGGCAGCCACAGGGACAAAACCTTGGCGGCCGACAACGTCCGACAATTCAAGCAACGCATCTTCATAGGCCCGGTTGCCGTAGACCACCACCAGCACGGCCGGCGTGGCCTGTCCCTGGCAATGTTCCAACCGGGCCAGGGCCTCCTGCGGAATCCGGCCGGCGTAGACGGGCAGGCCGAAAAGTGCCAGGCTTTGCCCGTCCGGTTCGGAGACCTTCCGGTCGCCGCCCGGCACGGTGAGATCGACCAGCGTCACGGTCCCGCCCCCGAGCCCTGCGACAATCGCCTCGAGCACGCGTTTCGTTGTACCGGTTGGCGAAAAACAGACCGCATCAATCGAAGCAATACGCATCACAACTCCCTGTGCTTCAGTTCTTCGGGCACCCGTGTTGCGTCGTGCGACGCCGTCCGATCAGTCGTCGTTCACGCAAAGATGACGCCCGCCCCGGCGACCGGGCTTACAGCCGCTTGTCCCGGTCGTCCGGATCGTCCTCGCCGGTCAGCCAGCGGTTCACGGGATTGTCCCGGCCCGGATGGCGGTCCCGGTAGTTTTTGGCCCGGCGGTTGAAATAGAGAAGCATCACGAACCCCAAGGCAACAAGCACCAGCAGAAACCACGAATCGCTCATGCGACCTCTTCGGACGCCCGGCTTGCGCAACCCCGGGCGGACGGCTAAAGTCCCTCTTCACACGATTGCCATGCAGACCATCCAGAACCTCGCGGCGGAAACGACCCGCCCCCTCCTTGCCGGCCGGTTCCTGACCGACGCCGCCCGTGACCGGCTGGTTGACGCCCTGCCCGGGCTCTCCGGCGCGGCCCTCACCGTCCTTGGCCAGGCCGCCATGGCCGTGCGCCAGGCCCGGGTCGGCAACGCGGCCTCATTGTGCGCCATTATCAGCGCCAAATCCGGCCGTTGCGGCGAAAACTGCGCCTTTTGCGCCCAGTCCGGGCATTACGCCACCACCGCCCCGGAACACCCGTTCCTCGATCCGCAGCGCATCATCGACGCGGCCGCTACCATGCACCGGGCCGGGGTGACCCGATTCGGCGTGGTAGCCTCGGGCCGGGCCCTGGCCGGACAGGACCTGGCGCTGGCCGTGCGCGCCCTGACCGGCATCGCCGCCCTGGGCATGGCCGCCGACGCTTCCTTCGGCGTACTCCCGGGCGACGCCCTGACGCGACTCAAAAACGCGGGGCTGGCCGCCTACCACCACAATCTCGAAACTTCGCGCGCCTTTTACCCGAAGATCTGCACCACGCGCACCTTTGACGACAACCTGGCCGTACTGCGTCAATGCCGGGACCTCGGCATCCCGGTCTGTTCGGGGGGCCTGTTCGGCATGGGCGAAACCTGGGCCGACCGGGTCGACCTGGCCCTGACCCTGCTCGACGCCGAAGTCTTTTCCGTGCCGGTCAACTTCCTGTCGCCCATCCCGGGCACGCCCCTGGGCACCCGTCCGGTCCTGTCCCCGGACGAAGCCCGGCGCATCGTCATCCTGCTGCGGTTTCTGCTGCCGGACCGCCATATCCGCATCTGCGGCGGCCGGCCCACGGTCTTTGGCACCCACGATCCCCTCGCGCCCATGGCCGCAGGGGCCGACGGACTCATGGTCGGCGACTACCTGACCACCTCCGGCGCCGCCCTGGAAACGGACCGGCGGGGCCTGGCCGCCCTCGGGTTCACGCTGGACTGAGCCCCGAAACCGATCAGCCGCAGTCCCGGCCGAGCAACTCCCGGGCCTCGTCCTCGGTCACCGGTTCCCACAGCGCCGGAATCAGCAGCAAAATGGCCGCAAACAACACCAACACCGCTGTAGCGAGTGCCTCCTTCATAGCCTCCTCCATGCATCCCCGGCCTCCCCAGACCGGGTTCTCCCTGTTTCCCTGTATCGGTTGTACCCGTTTCGTCCACTGCGGCAACCAAAATCTCTCCCTGGCGGCATTTGCCATGGACGAACGCATCGGATAGAGAATGGCTTCATTCCATATTTGCAACCAGGAGCCGGACATGGCCCTTTTCAAGCGCGACAAGCCAGACAAGACCGCCGCACCCGAAACGCCCAAGGAAGCCCCCAAACGCCTCATTCCCGAGGATACCCTGCCCGAACTCACGAAAATCCTGGGCGGTATGCAGGAACCGGTGGAACTGGTCGTCTTTACCGATCCCAAACAGAACGCCCCGTACAACGCCTTCATGGAAGCGATCTGCCGGGAGCTGTCCGCGCTCACGCCCAAGCTGCCCGTGCGCGTGCTGGGGCTCGAGAGCGACGAGGCCAAGCAGTACGGCGTGGATTTCTCCCCCACCCTGCTCCTGGCCCCGGACCGCTGCCACATCCGTTACCTCGGCGCGCCGCTTGGCGAGGAAGGCCGCACCCTCATCGAAACCATCCTGCGCCTTTCCTCGGGCAAAAGCGGCCTGGGCCAACCCGCGCGCAAGCTGCTCGCCGAACTGACCGAGGAGCGCCACGTCCAGGTGTTCGTCAATCCGGCCTGCCCGTATTGCCCGGGCCAGGTGGCCAACGCCTTCCATTGCGCCATCGAGCGCCCCGATCTCGTGCACGCGACCAGCATCGACACCACCCAGCATCCGGCCCTGGCCCAGAAATACCAAGTGGGTTCGGTGCCCCAGACCATCATCAACGACAGCCTGACCGACCTTGGGCTTTTGCCCGAGGAGCGGTTCGTGGCCGAGCTCGTGACCCTGCAAAAGGCCGAGGACCCCGTCTCCGAACACCAGCTCGGAGGCGAGGACGATCTCGACATCCAGGAAGTGGACATCGTGGTGGCCGGGGCCGGTCCGGCCGGGCTCACGGCCGCCATCTACGCCGTGCGTAGCGGCCTTTCGGCGGTGGTGCTCGAAAAAAACGTCATCGGCGGCCAGGTGACCGTGACGCCGGTGGTGGAAAACTACCCGGGCTTTGCCAACGTGCCGGGCAAAAAGCTCATGGAGATCATCGCCGACCAGGCCAGACAGTACGCCGCCATCCATGAGGGCGAAACCATCGACGAGGTCAAGGTGGGCAGGAACGTCGAGGTCTACACCGACAAGGCCGTGTACGTGGCCAAGGCGCTCATCCTGGCCACGGGCGCCACCTGGCGCAAGCTCGGCGCCCCGGGCGAGGACCGCTATTTCGGCTTTGGCGTGAGTTACTGCTCGACCTGCGACGGCTTTCTCTACCGGGGCAAAAAAGCGGTGGTGGTCGGCGGCGGCAATACCGCCCTGACCGACGCCCTGCATCTCAAAAACCTCGGCGTGGACGTGACGGTCATCCACCGCCGGGACCAGTTCCGGGCCGAAAAACAGCTTCAGGACGCCCTGGCCAAGGCGGAAGTGCCCACGATCCTCGGCGCGGTCATCGAGGAGATCGGCGGCGACGACGCGAAAGTGACGGGCGTGCGGGTGAAAAACGTGGCCGACGGGACGGTACAAGAAATCGCCACCGATGCCGTGTTCGTGGCCATCGGCCTCAATCCCAATACGGCCATCGCCGAACAGCTCGGGCTCAAATTGGATGCCAACGGCTACATCGAGACCGACCGGGCCAAGCGCACCTCCCTGCCGCGCATCTACGCGGCCGGCGACGTGACCGGCGGGGCCCAGCAGATCGTCAATGCCGTGGGCGACGGCTCCACGGCCGCCCTGTCCGCGTTCGAGGACCTAGCCCATCCGTACTGGAAGAAGAAAAAGACGCAATAAGGGGAAGGAGGAACGCCTCCGGCGGCCAAGAGGCTGCGCCCCTCGGATTCCCGAAAAGAGGAAACCGGAGGCTGCAGATCAGCGCGAGGCGTAGAATTCGGGCGGGGCCAGTTCCGTGGACTCGAACCAGCCCCGCTCGGACAAATGCCGCCGCATGTCCTGGCACAGCTCGCACTTGTTCACGTAGCCTTCCGGCCGGGCCACGTAGTCCTCGAGATTGGCCGCATAGTCGTAAAAGCCCCGAATGCCTTCCTCGGCCAGGGTGCACAGAATCGGGTAGCGCTCGGGATCAAGGGGCGCGCCCAGATCGTCCACCCGAAAGGCCAATCCCGAACACAGCCCGGGCACGTAGTCGCCGTACAGGTCCATGTGGAAATGGCCCGTATCGGTAAGCTCCGCCCGGCAGTCGGCCGAGGACTCGGCCAGAATCGCCGCCACCGGCCGCCGGCCGAGCACCGGCGCGAAAAGATCGAACGCCCGCCCGCCCAGATGCATCCAGGTCCGTTCCAGGATCGCGGACGGATAATCCGGCCCGAACCGGCTCAGGTACTCGTGAAAGGGATGGACCGTGTCCGGGTCGAAGGAGCCGAGGTCAGCCAGGAAATGCTCCTGCCAGGGAAAGACCCCGATGCCCACATCCCGGGCGGCCGCCATGGTGCCAAGGGTCTTGCGCAGGGGAATAAAGCCGTTGTGCATGGGGCTTATGGAAACAAGGAGCGCGGTGAGGCCCATCTCGCGCAGTTCGGCCAGCAGTTCCCGGGCCTCGTCCGGGTCGTCGAACCAGGAACCGCTCGTCTCCACGTATTCGATGGCCATGCCCGCCTCGGCCGCCCCGGCCAGCACGCCGGCCAAGCCCAGGGGATCGGCCAAGGGCTCGCCGCCGCCGACATGGAGGCTCGTCGCGCCCAGGGACAACGCCTTGGCGCAACAGGCCAGGGCCGTGTTCTGGTCCATGTATCCCGGCTCACGTGCCGGTCCGCCCCGGTACAAGCAATGCGGACAAGCGCTCTGGCACTGGTAGGTGGCGATGAGCCCGCCCGAGCGCAGACGCGTGACAGCCAGGGACATCGTCAGCCTCCGGCCAGTTCGGTGAGAGCGGCCAAGACGGCCGCGGCATGTCCGGCGGCCTTGGCCACCTTGGGCCAGGCCCGGCGCACCACCCCGGTCGGATCGATCAGATAGGTGGAGCGCACGGTGCCGGGACTCTCCTTGCCGTAGAGTTTTTTAAGCCGCCAAGCGCCGTAGGCTTCGAGAGCCTCGCGGCCGGTATCGGCCAGAAGCGGCACGGTCAGGCCATGTTTGGCGATAAATTTGGCGTGGCTCGCGGCCGAATCCCTGCTCACCCCGACCACGTCCGCGCCAAGAGCGGCAAACCGGGGCAAAAGCTCCGAGAACTCCAAGGCTTCGGTGGTGCAGCCGGCCGTCGCATCCTTGGGATAGAAATAGAGCACCAGCCAGCGGCCGGCAAAGTCGGCCAGCCGGCGCACGGCGCCCGAGGCATCGGGCAAGGCGAAATCCGGGGCCGGGGCGCCCGCATCGGGCCAACGCACAGCTTCGGTCATGGCTTCTCCGAAACGGCCCGGGGCTTGTCCTCCCCCGCAGCCAACTTCTTGTGTATGGCGCCGATACCCTCTTCCGGGTAACGCAGGCGCAAAAAGAAATACCGATCCACCACCCGCAGCACGTAGTCCTTGGTCTCCTCGAAGGGCGGCACGCCGTTATGCCTGGCCACGGCGCCCGGACCGGCGTTGTAGGCGGCCAGGGCCATGACCTCGGTCTGGAACTTGTCGAGCATGTCACGCAAATAGCGCGTTCCGGCAGCGATGTTGCGTTCGGGATCAAAGGGTTCGCTCAGGCCCAGCAGGTGCTGGGTGTCGGGCATGATCTGCATGAGCCCCTGGGCGCCCTTGGGCGAGACCGCCCGGGGATTGAAGCGCGATTCCTGCTCGATGAGCGCGTAGACCAGGCGCGGGTCCAGCCGGTTCTTGCGGCTGTAGCTGTTGACCCAATCGAGAAGCTTGGCATTGTCGATGACGGCCGGGTAGCGGTTGCCCACGGATTTTTGCTCCATGGGGCGACGACCGACCTGGCGCAGGGCCGCGTCGCGCCGGCCGGCGGCCACGGGGTCGGGCAAGGTAATGCCATGAATCTCCGTGGTAGGCATGGGCGTGGTCACGATCTTCGGACCGGCGGCCCGGGCAGGGCCGGCCAGCGTACAGCCCAGCAGGGCGGCCGCAACCGACAGACGAAACCACATGAGGCAGCTCTCCAAAACGGCGTATGCCGTGACCGTTACCCGCTTCCCGGACGTTTTACAAGGAAGCCTGTCAGCGGATCTGGCGGCGCCAGCGCTCGATGGTCGTGCGGATGAACTGCCGGTCGTGGCTGTCGGCGGCCCACACGGCCGAGAAGGCGGCCGTGTCGCTGCGGGGGCGCTCCTCGGGCCCCAGGTCGCGCAGGCGCAGCCGCATGGGCACGGTCACGCCCTCGCCCACGGCCACCGCCTCCTGGGCCCGCAAGGCCGGCAAGGCCGCAAGCAGACCGGCCGCGTTTTCCGGCATGGCCCGGCGCACGAACTGCTGGTCCTGCTCGTTGCTCATGCGCAGGGCAAAAAGCGTGTTGACCTGGGACAGCACGGTCTCGGAAATCTCCGACGGCCGCTGGGTGATAAGCCCCAGGGACACGCCGTACTTGCGGCCCTCCTTGGCAATGCGGGCCAGGGCCCGGCGGGTGGGGCCAAAGGCCGCGGCCGCGTCGCGCGGCACGTAGCGGTGGGCCTCCTCGCACACCAGAAGCACCGGCACCCCCCTGCCCCGCTCGCTCCACAGGGCGAAATCGAAAATGAGCCGGCACAGCACCGAGACCACCACATCCACGATTTCCGAGGGCACGCCGGCCAGATTGAAGATGGTCAGGGGCTTGCCCGCCCCGGGCAGACGCAGATAGCGGGACAACTCGTCGGCCATGGTGTCCTCGACGGTGAGCTGGCCGAACATGAAGGCGAACCGGCGGTCCCGGCGCAGGGCGTCCATGCGGGTGGTCAGGCGCAAAAAG
Organism: Desulfovibrionaceae bacterium; assembly: GCA_040307025.1. Classification (GTDB taxonomy): domain Bacteria; phylum Desulfobacterota; class Desulfovibrionia; order Desulfovibrionales; family Desulfovibrionaceae; genus Solidesulfovibrio. The sequence goes on from JAWRKJ010000315.1 coordinate 11,113, forward strand.
GGCAGGGAGCTTTCCGGCTTGTCAAGCTTGCCCATGCCGACCTTGAGCAGTTCCACCACCCGGGCCAGGCGGTAGGGCGTGGGCGTGTCGATGGTGAGGCCGGCCTCGTCGGCGGCCCCGGCCCCGCGCAGGTATTCCCGCTTGGCCGTCATCACGCATTCCTTGAGGATATTGGCTTCCACCTCGCGGTACGGGCGTTCGGTGCTGCAAAAGACCTGCACCATCTCTTCGAAGTCGAGCAGCCAGTACGGCAGGGTGAGGTTGTCCGGGGAGACGTTTTCAGCCAGGTCGCCAAAGGCGGCGGCGTATTCGTCGTGGGGGTCGAGCAGCACGATGTGACCGCTGTGGTGGGCCGAAAGCACCGAGCGCAGAAGCACGGCCACGGTGCACGACTTGCCCGAGCCGGTGGTGCCGAGCACGGCGAAATGTTTGCCGAGCAGCTCGTCGACCACCACGTAGGCCGGCACCGACGGGTCCTGGTGCAGGCTGCCCACCACCACGCTCGATTTGGTCGGCTTGGCATAGATGCGGGTGAGGTCGTCGGAGGTGGCCAGGGCCACCGGCGCCCCGAGCCGGGGACTGACGGACACGCCGCGCTGGAAGGTGAAATCCGGCCTGTCCGGGCCCAGGCTCTCGCCGAACAGGGCGACCAGGGCCAACCGGCGATCGGACGCCTCGACCGTCGCGGACGGAGCCGGTGTGGCCAGGCTGCGCACCAGCCCGAAAACCATGGATGCCGGCGTGGCCATGAGCAGCATGTCGCCCAGGCCAACCCGGTCATACGCCCCGGCATCGAGGAGCACCGTGGCTTCGGCCCCCTCGATGCTCGCCACATAGCCCACCACCGTACGTGTCGTCATGGTCCGGATCACTCCTCGTGCTGCGGAAGGCGCCGCCAAGGGCCTGCGCCGTCCCTGATTCAAGCCAGGCGGATGACCGACCCGTCGGCCATGGCTTCGCCGGCGAGGGCCTCTTCCACGGCCTTGGCCAAATCCCGGCGCAAAATGGGTTTGAGTAGAAACGCCCGGATGCCAAGGGCCTTGGCCTTTTCCCGGGTGATGGCTTCGCTGAAGCCCGTCAGCATGAGCACCGGCAGATCCGGGCGCAGGGCAAGCACCTCGCGGGTGAGGTCCGCGCCGGTCAGGCCGGGCATGTTCTGGTCCGTGATCAAAAGATCCACGCTCCGGGGGGCTTCCCGGACCCGGGCCAGGGCCCGGAGCGGATCGGTCTCGGCCACCACCTCGTAGCCCAAGGATTCGAGGAGCTCCTGGCCGATCTCGGCCAGGGCCGCCTCGTCGTCGACAAAAAGCACCCGGCCCCGGCCCCGGGACGGCCCGGCGAGTTCATCCTGGCCGGCCTGGGGCGTGGCGTCGGAAAGCGGCAGGAAAATCTCGAAGGTGGCGCCCTGCCCGGGGCGGCTGCGCAATTTGATGTCGCCGTGGTACTTGCGCACGATGCCGTGGACCACGGCCAGGCCCATGCCTGTGCCCTCGCCCGGTTTTTTCGTGGTGAAAAAGGGGTCGAAGACACGCTCGGCGATCTCGGCCGGAATGCCCGGCCCGGTATCCGACACCCACAACCGCAAGCAACCCGCCGGCGCACTCTCGGCCGGCAGCGGACAGGCCCCCTCCGACGCCTCCTCCAGGCCGACGGTCAGACTGCCGCCGGTTTCCCGCATGGCCTGGGCCGCATTGGCGCACAGGTTCATGAGGATCTGCTGGATCTGGGTCGGCTCGGCCTGGATCGTGTCCCGACCGGGCCGGATGACCTCGGTGAGGGAGATGGAGTTGGGCACCGTGGCCCGCAGGAGCTTGAGCGTCTCCTTGACCAGAGGTCCCGCCCGCAACGTGCCGGTCTCCTGCTCGTTTTGGCGGCTGAAGGTCAGAATCTGGAGCACCAGATCCCGGGCCCGGCGACAGGCCGACAAAATATGTTCCACCCGGCGGGACAGATTGCCCTCGGGTGGGGCATCGGCCTGGATCATCTCGGAAAAACCCATGATGATACCCAGGATGTTATTGAAATCATGGGCGATACCGCCGGCCAAGGTGCCGATGGCCTCCATCTTCTGGCTCTGGCGCAGGCGCTGTTCCAGGTGTTTGCGTTCGGTGATGTCGTGGGCCACGAACACCGTGCCCAGGGGGGCATCGTCGGCCTGGGTGAGCGGCGAGGCCGTGACCAAAAATTCGCCGCGCAGCCTGGGGATGGACAACTCCCGGGAATGGTAGCGGCCGTCGGTCAGGGCCAACATTTCCCCGGAGCGGACCACCCCCTTTTGCGGGTCGTCGAAAAGAAAGGTGCAGTTGCGCCCAACCACGTCCCGAGGGGGCAAGCCCAGCCGGTGGGCCATGGCCAGGTTGAGGCGGCGCACCCGACCGCTGCCGTCGAGGATGACCACGAGGTCCTGAACCGAATCAAAGGTGCCTTCCCATTCCCGCTTGGCCGACACGATCTGCCGGGTGACGCGCTCGCGCTCCTGCATCTCCCGGGTGAGCTTGCGGTTGGCACTCGCCAGGGCGGCGGTCCGCTCCTCGACCAGGGTTTCGAGCCGGTTGCGCAGGCTCTGGAAATCCCGCTCGGCCCGCCACTTGGCGCAAAGCGACACCGCGAACTGGGAGATTTCCTGGGGGTGAAAGGGCTTTTGGATGTAGAGGAGACGGTCGGCCGGCGGCACCCGGGCGGCGATGGTGGCGGGATCGACATCGGTGTAGGCGGTCACCACCACGATCTGTACCCAGGGATCAAGCCGGCGGATGGTCTCGGCCGCCACCAGCCCGCCGCGCCCGGGCGGCATGCGCACGTCCAGGAAGGCCACGGCATAGGGCCGGTTGACGCGTAAGGCCTCGGTCACGGCCTCAACGGCCTCCTCGCCCTGGCGGCATACCGTCAGTTCGAAGCGCGGCGCGCCCTCGGGAGACGGTTCGGGCAGGCCATCCAGACCCGCCAGCAGATCGTCCTCGGGCGGGGCCAAAATCTCGGTGAAAAGGTCAAGGACGCGCGGCTCGTCATCGGCCACCAGCAGGCGCATGGTCCCTGGGACTTGGCTCTCGTCTCCCGGCATGGGATCTCCTCTGGCCGAAACGCCGCCGGCCGACTTCGCGGACCGCACCAACCCGGCCGGCCCAGCCGAGGCGGGCTCAGGGCCGTTCGGACCGATCGGCCTTTTCCGCGTCGGACGGACGTGACGGCCGTGTCCTCGGGAGGGCAGGGGCCGATGGCGGCGCAAGCGTTTGCGCCGGGGCCGGAGAAACCATCACCGGAGCCGGGCTGGCGGCCGGAGCCGGCATCGGGGGCAGGCCCTGGGGCATCACGGCCTGGGCCGGCGGCATCGGGGCCAATGTCTGTGGCAGCTGGCCCGCCGGCTGGGACACGCCCTCCTGGGGCGCGCCCGGGACCGGGGGCGAGGGCAGGGCCACGGATTCCATGGCCGACAACCGGCTCAGGTTGCTTTGGGCCTTTTCATAATAGGTCGGATTGGTGGCAATGGCCCGTTCGAAACTCTGCTGGGCCCGGGCCTTGTCCCCACCCTCCATGTAGCACACGCCGATATTGTTGAGGGCCACGGACTCCGGAGCCACGCTGGCAAAGGCGGCATAGGCCTCGTCGTAGCGGTGCAGCCGGCACAGGGCCAGACCCAGATTGTTGGCGAACTTGGGATTTTTCCCGGCCGACAGGGCGCGCTCGAAGGCACCGACCGCCTCGGCCGGCCGGCCGAGCTGCATGAGGGACAAGCCCCGGTTGTTGGCCACGTCCGGATCGAAGGCCACGGCCAGGAATTTGTCGAACACGGCCAGGGCCGCCTCGGGTCGTCCCTGCCGGTTCTCGATGGTGCCAAGCAAGGCCGTGGCCCGGGGCAGACGCGGATCGCGTTCCAAGGCCTGGGTCAGGGCGGTGACGGCTTCGTTTTGGGAGCCGCCCAGGAAAAGCGCAAACCCTATGCCCTGCAAGGCCAGGGCGTTGCCGGGCTTGGCGTCGAGGGCCTTCCGGTAGGCGGCCAGAGCCTGGACAGCCGAGCCCCCGCCCAGGGAGAGGTCACCCAGGCGGATATAGACCGTGGCCGTGTCCGCGCCGGCCTTAAGCGCCGCCAGGTACATCCGACCGGCCTCGTCCCGATTCCCCCGGGCCAGGGCGGTATCCCCGGCTTCCAAGGCCTGGGCGCCCGTGAGCCGGGGAGCCGCGCCCAATTTCCCCTTGGCCCCGGCGCACCCGCCCGAAAGCGTCATCACGGCCAGGCAGATCGCCACGGCCCATGCAGTCACAACCGCCTGTCCCACGCCTTTCACCTGCGCTCCCCCTTGTCGTTCCGGGCCGGTCATAACAAAGCCGGGAAGGCGGGTAAATACGCCCCCCAACCGCGATGTCGCACGGGCCGACCCCGCCCTTTGCACCGTGTGATCCACGAGAAATGGATTCTCAGTCCACGCGCCATGGATCGCCCCGGAGACTTCCGGCCGGCCGACACCAGCGCGCCGGTCCATTTCTACCGCAACCGCGCCGGCCTAGCCCTTGTGGCGCGAACGGGGGGCCGATGCGCATGGTTATTGCAAAAACCGGGGTGCCCCGCAGCCCTGCCGGGTCACGGGACCCGGCAGACCAAGGCGAAGCAAAGGACACACCATGCGGCAGCCAGATTCTCGCAAGAACCAACGCGGCGTGGCGGCCATCGAAATGGCCGTCGGCATGCTCCTGCTCGTTCCCCTGTTTTTGGTGTTGGTGGAGGGCACCGGTGCCCTGCGACAATACTCCGAGTTGCAAAACGCGGCCATGGAAGGCGCCCGTATGCTGGTGCGCCAGGGCGGCGACAGCACCAACGTGGTCACCTACGTGCAAAACCTGCTGGCCGGCACGGATTGCAGTGCGCCGGTCGTGACCATCTCCGACCGCGACGCCAACAACAACGTAACAGTGCAGGTGAACCATGCTTTCACGCCTTTTTTCGTTCCCCAGGACAGCACGTCAAACGGGAACAACGCTTACGGCCTGGAAGGCACGCAGGACCTCACCCTGTCCGCCAGCGTCACCATGGCCCTGGCCGAGGAAAACTGAGCCCGGCGACCGGCGCGGCGCTGTCAGCATCCTCCTGATTGGCGTTCTGACCGCCCTGCTGGCGGTTTCGGGCGTGGCCTTGGACCTCGGCCGAATTTACGTGGCCCACCACAAGCTGCAAAACGCCGTGGACGCGGCCGCCCTGGCCGGAAGCCTCCAGCTGCCCGACGATCCCGAAGTCTCCACCGGCCAGGTGGCCAGCGCGGCCACCGCCGTGCTGCTGGCCAATGACGATTCGGCCACGCATATCGAAATCGGCTCCGGCGGCGCCACCCGCAGCGTGTGCGTCGCGGCCGAAAACTCGGTGACCATGACCCTGACCAAGGTGCTCGGCTATACGTCCCAGGCCATCAAGGCCGAGGCCTGCGCCGGCTACAACGACATCGAACTGGTCATGGTCCTCGACGCCACCGGCAGCATGAAAGGCTCGCCCATCGCCAACGTCAAGCAGGCGGCGGCCAATCTCGTCAATCTCATCATGCCGACCTCGAACGAGGCCGCCACCCGGTCCAAGATCGGGCTCGTGCCCTTCCAGGGCAAAGTCCGCATCGACGGCAACGATCCGGTCACGGCCGAACAGGACCCCGACGGCGTGGGCGTCGGCTGCCGCAACGTCGACGGCAGCCTCAACAACGGCAAGCTCAAGGTCGAATACAGCAAGACCTCGACCCGGGGGAATATCTTTTACGGCTACACCATAAGCGGCGTGAGCACCACCTCGGACAAGACCTGCTCCGGCATGTCGCCCATCCGGGCCCTGTCCTCGGACAAGACCGCCATCCTCGACAACATCGACAACATTTCGGCCGGCGCCGTGACCTCGGGCACACTCATTTCCGAAGGCATCAAGTGGGGCCACAAGGTGCTCTCGCCCGAGGCGCCCTACGTCGAGGGCAGCACCGACAAGAAGGTGCGCAAGATCATGATCCTGCTCACCGATGGCGACACCGAGGACGGCCGTTGCGGCGGCTCTTACGCCTCGGCCTCCAAGACCATCAACTCCTACTGGACCAACGCCTACTTCGGCCTGGGGCTCACCCCCACCTCCTCGGACTCGCCCTACGCCACCTTGAGCACGGCCACGGCCACCCTGGCCCAGATCCCGGACTGCAAGGACAGCGGCCTGCTCAACCAGTACGCCCTGGCCGAGGCCACCGCGGCCAAGAACGACGCCAATTACCCGGTGGAAATCTTCACCATCCGCTTCGGCTCCTCCGATACCACGGACAAAAATCTCATGAAGCAGATCGCCTCGTCCAAGACCGGCACCGAAGACCACTACTACGACGCGCCGAGCGAATCGGACATCCAGGCCATGTTCAAAAAGATCGGCCAACAGCTCGGCCAACGCCTCATGACCAAGAAGGAAGCCACCACCGGCACGCCCTAGAAAGGAACACGCCATGGCATCGACTCACCCGACCCAAACGCCGCCTTCCGGCTCCGAGCAGGGGCTGACCATCCTGGAATTCGCCCTGCTGCTGCCGATCCTGGTGCCTTTGCTGTTGGCCACCATTGAAGTGGCCAACATCCTGCGCACCCAGATCACCCTCGACAGCGCCGCCACGGTCGTGGCCCGCCAGGTGGCCGTGGACCCCGGCGTGCGGACCCAGGAAGCGGCCGAAGCCTATCTGCTGGCCCAGGACCTCCTGCCAGGCGTCACCCAGACCTCCCTCGGCGCCACGCCCCCGGTCCTCACCCTGACCCCGGAACATCCGACCTGCTCCCTGTCCGAAACCTGCACGCCCTTCGAACTCAAGATCACCTACACCTACCACCCGGTGTCCGGGGCCTTGATGGAGGCTTTCTTTGACGGCGTAAGCCTCGGGGCGTCGGTGAAAAAGACGGTGGAACCCGGGACGGGCACCGCCCTGGTCTCCCAATAACGGAAGCGTCGGGGACGCCCCTCCCCGAAGGAACGATCATGCAACGACGCGCCCCCGCCTTCTGCGCCGCCCTGCTCCTGCTCCTGGCCCTGGCCACCCCGGCCGCGCCCCAGACGAACAAGGCGGCCCTGGTGCGGTTTTACCAGGATTACCTCACCCTGGTCAGCTCCAGCGACTATGTCACCACCTCCCGCGACCAGCCCGAAGTCTGGGACGAACGCTTCGACGGCATCGCCAAAAACGCCGGCTTCACCGACGCCGCCGACGCCATGGCCGCCGGCGAGGCCCTGGCCGCGACCGACAGCGACATCGCCAGCCTGCGCCAGGCCGTGGCCGGGAAAATCCTCCAGGAATACAAACCCTATCAGGAATAAGCGGCGCGCCACGGGAAAGGACGAATCAAACGCCCGCCTCGGCCGACAGACGCAATCCCTCGGAATCCCTGACCGAGTGCGCCGTTCGAGGCGGTTACGCCGTGCCGGGCGGCGCTAATGCGGCATGTTGCCGAACATCTGCATGAGCCGGATGGCGGCCGGCCCCAAGATGACGATCAGCAGGGTGGGGAAGATGAAAAAAACCAGTGGGAAAAGCAGCTTGACCGGCAGCTTGGCGGCAAGTTCCTCGGCCCGCTGGAACCGCTTGGTGCGCATGGCGTCGGCGTAGACCCGCAGGGTCTGGGCAATGGACGTACCGAACAGGTCCGCCTGGATGAGCATGGCCACGAGACTGCCCACATCCTCCAGGCCGATACGCGTGGACAGGTTTTTGAGCGCCTCGCGCCGGGACTTGCCGGCCCGCAGCTCCAGGGTGAGCTGGCGCAGTTCCGAGCCGAGCACGGGCTCGCGCGGGCTCAAATCCTGGCACACCCGGTACATGGCCGCGTCCAGGCCCATGCCCGCCTCCACGCAGACCACCAACAGGTCCAAGGCGTCGGGCAGAGCCCGCTGCACGGCCTTTTGCCGCTTTTTGACCCGCGACCCGAGCAGGATGCCCGGCAGATAAAAAAACACCGAGACCGCGGCCAGCACGGCCACCATCTTGTACTGGCCCGGCGTACGCCCGGACAAGGCGAGCAAGGCGCCGATGACCAAGCCGATCAAAGCCATGCCGGCCTTTACGCCCCAATAGATCTCCATGGCGTTTTGCTGCCGGAAGCCGGCGTGCAACAGGGCGGCCCGGGTCTTGTCGAGTTCGCTGGCCTTTTTGGGTTTGATGGCCTCACCGAAGCTCGTCGCCACCCCCCTGACCGCCTCCCCGAGCCAGCTGACAAGCCCGGGCCGGTCGGTTGACTCCCGGCTGCCGGCCCCGACCACGCCCAAGGCCCGCTCCAGCATTTTCCGCCGCTCGTTGCGACGCTCCCGGGAACGGATCAGGGCCAACAGCAAAAGCCCGAAGCTTGCGCCCACCAGCAGGGCAATGGCAAGGATATCGAACATGGCCCTCCCCGCTCCTACACATCGATACGGATCATGCGCCGGATGACCAGGATGCCCAGGGTCATCATGCCCAGCACGAGATAGGAAAGCATCCGGCCGAGAGGCGTGGAAAAAAGCAGGTCCAGGTAGCCGGGGTTGAGCAGCTGGATGGCCCCGCACACGCCAAAGGGCAGCAGGCACAACACCCAGGCTGTCATCCGGCCCTCGGCCGACAGCACCCGGACCCGGCCCTTGAGCTTGAACCGCTCCCGGATCAGTAAGGCGATGTTTTCCACGATCTCGGCCAAATTGCCGCCGGTTTCATTCTGGATCTTGACCGAGACCACGAAGAAATTGAGATCCGGGCAGTCCACCCGGTCCATGAGGTTGTCCAGGGCCACGGTCACACCCACGCCGAAATTGATCTCCTCCAGGGTCTTTTGGAACTCGATCCGGATGGGGTCGGAAAACTCTCCCACCACCATGCCCATGCCGCTGCTGAAGGTGTGCCCGGCCTTGAGTGCCCGGCCGACCAGTTCCAAGGCCTCGGGCAGCTGGCGCTCGAAGTCGGCCATGCGTTTGTTCTTGCGCCGACCGATCCATTTGAACGGCAGCATGGCCAGCACCAACGACAGCCCAAGGCGGACCAGAACCGATTCCACGTACGCCCCGGACAGCAGATATCCGACCGAGGCCAGCACCAACGACAGCAGCACGAAAATGCCAAGAGGCGCGCGGATGTCGGCCTGGGCCAGGGTCTTGTCCATGCGCCGGCTCCAGGCCTGCCGGGATAACAGCCGATCGAGCCAGAGCAGCCCGCTCATCTCGTGGCGCTTGACGATGTCGGCCGCCAATTCGCCGCTTTCCGCGTCCTGGGCCGCTCCCAGCTGCTCGATGCGCCGGGCCATGATCTTGGCGCTTTTGTCCGACAGGCCACGCACGGCCAGGACCAGGGCCACGAACAGGTAGACCAGGGCCGCAACCAGCAGCAGGGACAGCGGGAGGGGCAGGCCGAAGAGCATACCTAGCTCTCCACGACGTTTCGCGGATCAAACATGCCGTCGGAGACCCGGATGCCCTTGGCCTCGAACTTGGCCGCGAACTTGGGCCGGATGCCCCGGGCCATGAACACGCCCTTGACCTTGCCATCGGCGGTCACGCCGCGCTGCTCGAAGGCGAAGATCTCCTGCATGGTGATGACCTCCCCTTCCATGCCGGTCAGTTCCTGAAAGCTCACCATCTTGCGGCTGCCGTCGGAAAAGCGGGAAATCTGAATGATGACGTCCACGGCCGAGGCGATGTAGCGCTTGAGCGACAGGGGGGAGATGGTGAGCCCGGCCATGGCCACCAGGGTTTCCAAGCGCATGAGGGCGTCGCGGGGGGTGTTGGCGTGGATGGTGGCGAGCGACCCGTCGTGACCGGTGTTCATGGCCTGGAGCATGTCCAGGGCCTCGGCGCCGCGCACCTCGCCGACGATGATGCGGTCCGGGCGCATACGCAGGCAGTTGCGCACGAGATCGCGCTGGGTGACCTCGCCCCGGCCCTCGATGTTGGGCGGCCGGGATTCCAGACGCACCACATGGTCCTGCTTGAGCTGCAGTTCGGCCGCGTCCTCCACGGTGACGATGCGCTCGTCGTGGGGGATGAACCCGGACAGGCAGTTGAGCATGGTGGTCTTGCCCGTGCCCGTACCGCCGGAAATAAGAATGTTGAGCCGAGCCAGGACAGTGCCCCGCAACATGTCGGCGATGTCGCGGGTCATGGCCCGAAACCGGATCAGGTCGTCGATGGTGAGCTTTTCCTTGGCGAATTTACGGATGGACAGAGCCGGCCCGTCAATGGCCAGGGGCGGGATGATGGCGTTGACGCGGGAACCGTCGGGCAGACGCGCATCCACCATGGGCGAGGATTCGTCCACCCGCCGGCCGACCCGGGACACGATGCGGTCGATGATTTTTTTAAGGTGACTGTTGTCCTTGAACCGGGATTCGGTGAGCACGAGCTTGCCCGCGCGCTCCACGTAGATCTGGCGGTAGGAGTTGACCAGGATGTCGTTGACGGTCGGGTCCTTGAGAAAGGGTTCCAAGGGCCCCAAGCCAAGCATCTCGTCTTTCACCTCGTCGATGAGCCGCTCCCGCTCGGACTGGTTGAGCGGCGTCTGGGCGAATTCGTCGCGCAGCAGCCGCTCCACGATGCGGCTGATTTCCGCGCTCAGGGCCGCGGCGTCCAGGGTATCGAGCAGGGTCAGGTCGATGAGATCGATCAAACGGTCGTGGATACGGGTCTTGATCTCGTAATAGTCGTCCATGCCGACCCCGGGCTCCTTGCGCGCGGGAGGCTTTTGCTCCAGGCGCGGGGGCATGGGGCGCATGAGGGGACGGCCGCGTTCCATGGCGAACTCCTCCACAAAGGCCTGTCCGGCAAGCCCCCGGGACGCCGACCCGTTGGCGCCGGCCGGGCGGACGACAACCGGTTCAGCCCTTGCGTCCGGTCAACAGCTTGAGGCCGAACAGGCCCGTTTTCTTTTTCGTTTCCTCGGCCGGGACCAGAGCCTGGGCCAGTTCGATCACGGCCTTCGTGACCGGCGCCTTGGGCGCGGTCTCAAGCAGGGTCTTCCCCTGGTTGATGGCGGCCAACGTCACCTTATAATCATTGGGAATGCGCCGGAACACCGGCTGGACCAGGGCCTTTTCCATATCCTCGACGGTCAGGTCGCTGTCGTCCAGATGGCGGTTGACCACAAGCTTGAGCTTTTCCTCCAGACCCTGGCCGGCCTGGCGGATATTGTCCAGAAACCGCCGGACATTGGCCAGACAGGCCAGATTCTGCACGGCCACCAGGATAATGGCGTCGGAGATGTCCATGACCTTGAGGGTGATCTCGTCGAGGTACATGCCGAGGTCGATGACCACGGTGTCGAAAGTCTGGCGCATGAGCTCGAGCAGGCGCGAAATATTGTCCGGCGTGGCCATTTGCAGGTCGTCCAGGCGGCTCGGCGGGGCCAGGAGGTAAAGTCCCGAGGGGTGCCGGGACATCACGCTCATGAGGTAGGTGGCGTCCAGACGGGCGATGTTGCCGAGCACTTCGCCCCAGTGGTATTTCGGGGCCAGATCGAGAAACAGCTGGGCCTCGCCAAAGGGCAGGTTCATGTCCATGAGGGCCACCGAAGCCCCGGGTTTGTGGTTCAGGCAGGCGGCGGCCAGATTGACGGCCAGGGATGTGGTGCCGACGCCGCCCTTGGCCCCGAAGACATTGATGATGCGCCCCTGGCGGGAAGCGCGTTGCTGGGCGCGGCCCTGGCGGCGCTCCTTGAAGCGCCACAGAGCCAGCCGGGCTTCTTCGGCCGAGACGGGCTGGGGGAAAAATTCCCGCACGCCCTGGCGCATGAGCCACATGAGCACGGCAGCGTCGTAGCTGGCGGCGGTCAAAAAGACCTCCCGCTCGCCGCCTTCGGCGACCAGGGCGGCCACGGACTCCAGTTCGGTTTCCCCGTATTCCGGATGCACCTCGCGCACGAGCAGGTCGGCGAAATCCTCGCCCGCGCCGAGCACCTCGAAATCCCCGTCCTCGGACAGGCATTCCTCGAACACCCGACGCGCGGCCTGGGAATCGATTTCGAGGATCGCCGTGAGCTTGTCCCGCATGGTCATGAGGTCCCCCGCGCGCGTGGCGCTCTGCTTGTCACTTGTTGCCGAACTCGACGAGCACCGGCGCCTTTTTCTCCTCGACCGGCGGCTTGGCTTCCTCGTAGCGCTTCTGGGCCGCCACGGCCGCCCGGCCGTTGATGCCCGCCACCGGAGCATCGTCGCCCGCATCGGGATTGAGCTTCTGGTTTTCGAACACCGTATGGTAAGCCCGGCCGTAATCCCAGTTGTACTGCTTGTCCACGTTGCAGCCGGCCAGAAGCCCGAGGCCGACGGCCGCCGCCATGATCCAGGGAAAGCGTATCATAGATCCTCCCGCCTGGCCGTTGTCAGAAGTCGGCGCCGCTGCGGCGCCCGGTCGCGGCCACGGGCACGACATGGCCGAATTCACCGTCGAGGCTCCCGGCGCTGCCGGACCGCCCGACCGTCCCGGGCTGCCCCCGGTCATCCTTGACGTAATTGAGGAAGAACTCCATGTCATCGGGCTCGTGCCCCAGGTCCGTGGGCAGGATGATGGCCTTCTTGTCGAGGGGCTTGGCCAGATGCGCGGTGATGAGGATGACGAGTTCGGTCTGGTCCTTCTGGTAGTCGGAGCTTTTAAACAGGTTGCCGAGCACCGGGATGTCCCCGAGCAACGGATACTTGTCCACGGCATTGCGGGAATTTTCCGACAACAGGCCGGCCACGGCAAAGGTCTGTCCGTCGCGCAGTTCCACGGTGGTGGAGGTGCGGCGGGTGTTGATGGCCGGGATGGTGATGCCGTTTAAGGTGATGGCGCGGGTGTAATCGAGGTTGGACACCTCGGGATGCACGCGCAGGTTGATCCGGCCGTCGGCCAGAATGGTCGGCGTGAACTTGAGCCCGATGCCGAAGTCCTTCCATTCGATGGTGACCAGGCCCAGGCTCTGGGGCACGGGCACCGGAATCTGGCCGCCGGCCAGAAACTCGGCCGACTGGCCGTTGAGGCAGACCAGATTGGGCTCGGCCAGAATCCGCACGAGGTTGTTTTCCTTGAGGGCATTGATGACGGCGTTGACCGTGGTCGAATTTTTGCCGTCGCCAAAGGTCCAGCTGCCCACGGCCGTGCCCTGTTGCAAGGCGGCGGTCTCGGCCGCGACCGAGGTGATGGAGGTCAGGTCGCCGATCAGGGTGTAGGCGAAATTGCCGTCGCTGGTCAGGGCATTGAGGTTGATGCCCATGCGGTTGATGACCGACTTGGTCATCTCGGCCACCCGGACTTCGAGCATGACCTGCTGCACGCCGCCCACGGACAAGAGGTTGAGGACCTTTTTCGGGGCATAGGCCTCGGCCAGGGACAACACCTTCTGCACGGTATCGGCGTCCTTGACCATGCCGGACAGGGCGATGGAATCCTGGTTGGCCATGACCTTGATATGGTCCTCCTCCTCGGGGAGCAGGTCGTGAATCATGCGCTTGAGCCGGCTCACGTCCGGGGCCACGTCCAGGTCATAGACGCGCAGGATGCGGTTGCCGGCCCCCCAGAGCATGAGGTTGGTCATGCCCGGGGCAATGCCCGTGACATACACCTCCCGGGGGGAAAGCAACACGAAATCGGCCACTTCCTTGGCCCCCACGGACACCCGGGTGATGGCCTCCTGACTTTCGATGCGCATGGATTTGCCCACGGCGAGATGGTAGCGCGGCACGGCGTCGTAGGTCCGCACCGGCACACTGCCGCCGCGCGGCGCCCCCCAGGCCACGCCCATGACCATGGCCATGGCCATGACGAGCCCGGCCAGTGCCAGACAGGGTATTATGCGTAAGCGTCTTGTCATGCCGAGCCACCTCCTACCGTGGCGGGCAGGTGGCGCATTCGATGACCACCTGATGGACCGTGATCTGCTCCGTGCCCTGCCCTTCTTCCGTGGCCCCGATGCGCGGGGTGTTCGCGCTGCCCTGGGCGGCACCGTGCTGGGGCGAAGCCCCTGGAGCACCCCCGGGGGATTGCCCGATCCCGGCCGCTCCGCCTCCGCCGGCCCCGCCAACGCCTCCGGCTCCGCCTTGCTCGCCCCCGCCGGTGGCCTTGGGGGCCGAGGCCCGCACGGCCTGATAGGTATACTGGGGCACGGGAGGCGGCCCGGAAGGCGTCGGGGCCGCGGG
>JAWRKJ010000316.1:0-3261 GCA_040307025.1 Desulfovibrionaceae bacterium
CCCCCCCCCCCCCCCCCCCCCCGCCGGAGGCATCTTTTCTTCTCTCTCTTACTTCTTCCTCTTAAACATCTTCTCCAATTCGCGCTCGGTGAAGCGTACGGTCACCGGCCGGCCGTGGGGGCAGTAGTCGCGCTCGGGGACCTTGTTCCATTGGGCGAGCAGGGCCACGGCCTCGTCGTCGGTGAGCCTGGTGCCGGCCTTGATGGCCGTCTTGCAGCTCATGAGTATCCACAGGTCGCGCAGGGTCTTGGACTGGCCGGACACGGCCGCGGACAGATAGTCCTTGGCCTGGCCCACGCTGAGACCCGGGGGCGCTCCGGTCAGGACGACCACCCCCGGACGCGGGGTCTCCAGGACAAAGCCGATCTTGCGCAGCTCGCCGAACAGGCTTTGCAGGCGGGCCTGTTCCGAGGCGTGCAGGGGCAGTTCCACCGGAATGCCGAGGGGCCGGCTGTCACCCCGGCTGCCGCGCGCTTCCATGGCCGCGTAGATCACCCGCTCATGGGCCGCGTGCTGGTCCAGGAGCACGAGTTCCCGGCCGAGATCGACGAGCAGGTAGGTGTCGGAAAACTGACCCAGATAGCGCACATGGGGCGGCAGGGTTTCGATCTCCTCGGGCGCGCGGGAGCGCAGGACCGGTTCGGGCGGGCTTATGGCGGACGCTTCCTCGCCGGCATGGCGGGCCACGGCCGGCGGGTCCGGGTGGCGCAGGCCGGTGCGCGGCGGCGGGTACGGAATGAACAGGGCCTCCTCCCCGGGCTCCTCGACGAGAGCCTCGGACGGTGGGGGCGGGCCATGGTCTGGAAAAAGCCGCTCCATGGGCGGCGGGGACGGCGTGGTCTCGTCCGGCGAAGGCGCGTCGTTGCGGGCCAGATCGGCCAGGAAATCCTGACGGGAGGCGAATTTGGGCGGCTCGCCGTCCTGTTTGACCCAGGGCTCGGGCGCCGGCACCGTGCGTAGGACGAGCGCCTTGTCCAGGGCCTGGCCAACCGCCCGGCGCAGGGCCAGAAACACGCCCTGTTCGTCCCGGAAGCGCACCTCGGTCTTGGCCGGATGCACGTTGACGTCCACATCCCCTGGCGGCAGCGAAACGAAAATCACGGCTTGCGGATATTCCCGGGAGAGCAGCCGCCCCTTGTAGGCCTCGCGCACGGCGGACAAAAGCACCCGGTCGAGTACGGCCCGGCCGTTGACATAAAACAGCATGCGGTCGGCCTTGGCCTGGGCCTTGAGCGGCTTGCCGAGCAGGCCGCAGACCTTGACCGGCCCCACGGCATAGTCCAGCTCGAAAAGATCGTCGGTCACGGCCGGGGGCCACAGGCCGGATAGCCGGGCGATCAGGCTCTGACCGGCCGGAAAACGCAGAACCGTGCGGCCGTTCACGGCCAGTTTCATGGCCACGTCGCAACGGGCCAGGGCGGCCCGGCCGAAAATTTCCGTGGCCCGCCGGGTTTCCGTGGCCTCGGATTTGAGGAACTTGAGCCGGGCCGGCACGGCCGCGAACAGGTCGCGCACCTCGATGCGCGTGCCCTTGGCCAGGACCGCCGGACCGCGATCCGTGATCCGGCCGGCCTGGACATGCAGGAACGCAGCTTCATCAAAGGCTTCGTGCTTGGAGGTCAGCGTACAGTCCGACACCGAGGCGATGCTCGGCAAGGCCTCGCCGCGAAAGCCAAAGCTCGCGATGCCGGCCAGCTCGTCCATGGAGTTGATCTTGCTCGTGGCATGGCGCGTGACGGCCAGGGGCAATTCCTCGGGTGTCATGCCCCAGCCGTCGTCCGAGACGACTAGGGCTGTGCGGCCTCCACCTTCGATGGCCACTTCGACGCGCGTTGCGCCGGCGTCGAGGCTGTTTTCGACCAGTTCCTTGAGCACGCTGGCCGGACGTTCTACGACTTCACCGGCGGCGATCTGGTTTTGCAGTTCCGGGGGCAGCACCCGGATGGTGCGATGGCGCATGGATTCGGTCATGGGGGGAGTGTACGCGAACCCGGTCCGCCGGGCCAGTGGCGCGAAAGACTGGAAATGTGGCGGCCAGGGGCGTAGGAAGCCGAGCGGGCACAGACATTAAGTCGCTCAAGCCGGAGGTTTCCCATGACCATCGCCCACAACTACCTGCGGACCCGGGTGCGCGTCGGGGCCATTGTCGCCAACTACACGCTGCTGTGCCGCCACGGCGGCCACATCATTCCCGTCATCAAGGCCGATGCCTACGGACATGGCTTGATTCCCGTGGCCCGGGGGCTGGCCGCGGCCGGGGCCGACACTTTTGCCATCGGTTCGGTGGCCGAGGGCGCGGCGCTGCGCCAAAGCGAACCCGATGCCACCATCTTGTCCCTTGTGGGCCCGGTCCTGCCCGAGGACGACGTCCTTGTCTTGGAAAACGATCTCGTGCCGTTTATCCACGATTTCGGCCAGCTCGACCGGCTGGCCGCCCTGTCCGCCAAGACCGGCCGGCCCTTCGGCATCGCCGTCAAATGCGACACGGGCATGGCGCGCCTCGGATTCGTGGAGTCGGACATCGAGCGCCTGATCGAGCGCCTTAAGGCCATTCCCGGCCTCACGGTGCGGTTCGTGGCCTCGCACCTGGCCACGGCCGACGATCCCAATTCATTTGATTTCGTGGACGAGCAGGGCTCCCGGTTCGCCACCTTTTGCCAGGCGCTGACCCGGGCCGGGTTCCGGTTCGAGGCCACGCTGTGCAATTCGGCCGGCATCCTGGCCCACGAGCGCTATGGGTGGCAGGCCAAACGGGCCGGCATCGCCCTCTACGGCATCAATCCCTTCCGGGGCACGGCCAAGGAGTTCCTGGGCCAGGGACTGATCCCGGCCATGGAGACGGTCACGCGCATCGTGTCCGTGCACGATCTGCCGCGCGGCAGTTCCATCAGCTACGGCCGGACGTACGTGGCCGATCGGGACCGGCGAGTGGCCATCGTGGCGGCCGGGTATGCCGACGCCTACAGCCGCGGGCTTTCCAATACGGGCTTTATGTGGCTTTCCGGCCGGCGGGTGCCGATTTTGGGCCGGGTGTGCATGCAGCTCACGGCCGTGGATGTGTCGGGTATTCCTGACGTGGCGCCGGGGGACGAGATTTATCTTCTGGGCGGCCAGGGGGCCGAGGCGATCACGGCCGACGAGCTGGCCGAGTGGTGGAGCACCATCCCCTACGAGGTTTTCTGTCTCTTCGGCCTCAACCCCCGTGAATATCTTCCCGATTCCTCGCAATAATCCTTTTCGCCATTTCCCTTCGGGGTGGTG
>JAWRKJ010000317.1:0-8287 GCA_040307025.1 Desulfovibrionaceae bacterium
CCCCCCCCCCCCCCCCCCCCCCCCCCCCCCCCCCCCCCCCCCCCCCCCCCCCCCCCCCCCCCCCCCCCCCCCCCCCCCCCCCCCCCCCCCCCCCCCCCCCCCCCCCCCCCCCCCCCCCCCGCCGGAGGCGTCTCCCGCTTAGGGCAAGGCCGACAGGATGCCGACCACGGTGCCGGTCATCAGCGAGGCCATGACGCCGGCCAGCAGGGCCCGACCGCCCAGGGCGGTGATTTCCGTGCGCCGCTCCGGGCACAGCGAGCCCATGCCGGCAAGCAGGATGCCCACGCTGCCACAGTTGGCGAAGCTGCACATGGCATAGGTCAGGATCAGCCGGGAGTGGGCCGAGAGCGCGTCCGCGGGCAGCTTGGCCATGTCGAGGAAGGCGATGAATTCGTTGAGCACGATCTTGGTGCCGAGCAGCGAGCCGGCCGTGGTCGCCTCGGCCCAGGGCACGCCGATGAGCCAGGCGATGGGCGCCATGATGCAGCCGAGCATCCGTTCCAGGGTCAGGGGCGCGCCGGCGAGGTCGGGCAGGGTGCCGAGCAGGATGTTGGCCAGTTTGACCAGGGCCACGAACACGAGCAGCGTGGCCACGATGCTCCAAAAAAGTTTCAGGCCGTCGGACGTGCCCGTGACCACGGCGTCCATGGCGCCGCTGGCCGGGGACTTGGGGAGCTTGCGCCCCAGGGTGGGCTCGCCGGTCTCCGGGATCATGAGGGCGGCCACGAGCAGGGCGGCCGGGGCATGGATGACCGAGGCGGCCAGGATATGCCCGACCGCGTCCGGGATGACGGCCTTGAGCACGGTGGCGTAGAGCATGAGCATGGTGCCGGCGATGCAGGACATGCCCGTGGTCATCATGGCGAACAGTTCGCTGCGGGTCATGCGGGCCATGTAGGGCCGGATGAGCAGAGGGGCCTCGACCATGCCGAGAAAGATGCAGCCGCCGGCCCCTACCCCGAGCACGCCGCCGATGCCCATGGTCTTTTCGAGCACCAGCGACAGGCCGCGCACCAGCCGGGGCAGGATGTTCCAGTAATAGAGCAGGGCGGTCAGGGCGGCGATGACGATGACCAGAGGCAGGGCCTGGAACCCCAGGATGAAGGCCGCGCCCGGTTCGGTGGTGGTAAAGGGGGCCGGGCCGCCGCCCACATAGCCGAACACGAAGGCCGTGCCGGCCTGGGTGGCCGTGTCCATGGCCGAGACCAGGGCGTTTAAGGCCATGAACATGCCGCGCAAAAATGGCGCCTTGAGAATGAAGGCGGCGATGAGGGCTTGCAGACCCAGCCCGCCGATGACCATGCGCCAGGGGATCACTCCCCGGCGTTCGCTGAGGGCCGCTGCCAGCGTCAGCAGGACCACCAGACCAAACAGACTTTGCAGCATGGCGGCGTTTCCCTTTTCTCCTTACTTCCCTGCGCTCTAGAACATGCTCCACAGCATCTTGGTGGCCATGGCCAGCAGGAAGAGGGCGAAAAAGCGCTTGAGCATGGCCACGGGCATGGCATGGGCCAGACGCGCACCGTATTTGGCCGTGAGCGTGCTCATGGCCACGATGCCGATCAGGGCGGGCAGGTAGAGGTAGCCGACGGCGAGGGGCGGCAGGCTGTCCACACCCAGGCCATGGGCCAGATAACCGATGGTGCCGGCGATGGCGATGGGCAGACCGATGGCCGAGGCCGTGCCTACGGCCACGTGGATGGGGATGTTGCACCAGGTCAGAAAGGGTACGGTCATGGTGCCGCCGCCGATGCCGACCAGGTTGGACACGAGGCCTACAATGCCGCCGGTTGCGAACATGCCGCCGGTTTGGGGCACCTGTCGCGAGGGTTTGGGCTTGATGTTGAGCAGCATCTGGATGGAAACGTAATAGAGGAAGACGATGAATACGCCCTTGAGGATCGTGGTGGAGAGCTTGGCCGCGATCCAGGAGCCGAGAAACGAGCCGACCAGGATGCCGGGGGTGATGCTCTTGAAGATGTCCCAACGCACGGCGCCGCGCCGGTCGTGGGCCCGGTAGCTGGCGATGGAGGTGAAGACAATGGTGGCGAGGGACGTGCCGAGAGCCATTTGCATGATGTGGGCATGGGGCAGGCCCTGGGCGGTGAAAAGCCAGTAGAGCGCCGGAACCACGACAATGCCGCCTCCGACGCCGAGCAGCCCGGCGATGATGCCGGCCACGACGCCGAAGGCCAAATAGGCCAACCAGAACGACAACGACGGCATAAGCAACTCCTCAAGCGAACAAGCGGTAGCCGGGCTGTAGCGGAATCGGGCAGGAAAGAAAAGATCTTCAATCAGCTCTCTTGGTTGCCAGGGCCGCCGAGACGGGCGCCGAAGCGGTCCACAAGGTCGGCCAGAGTCGGATGCGGCAGGTGATGGTCGATTGCGGCCAGGAGCTCGCCGGCCACGGGGAAACGTGCGCTCCAGGATTCAGGCGGGTAATCGCGGCCGTAGCCGTCCAAAACGCGGAGGATCTCGGCGGCCGGGACGTCTGCGGGGCGGGCCAAGGGGACGAATACCCGTCCTGCTGCCCCGGGGGCGGCCTCGGCCACCAGCCCGGCGCCGGCCAGGGCTTCCAGGGTGGATTCCACCAGTGACACCGGCACGTGCAGCCGGTTGGCCAGGGCCGGACAGTCCGGGGGCAGGCGCCGGGCCGCGGCCGCCTTGGCCAGGATGACGAGCAGCAGCAGTCCCAGGCCATGCCGCTCGGCCTGGGTCAGGCGCGCGAGCCAAGCCTCTCGAAGTTCGTGGCGGTACTGCTGGACCGTGTGGCTGACCTGGGCGCCGAGGAGGATGACGGCCCAACTCATGTAGAGCCACAGCAAAAGCAGCGGAATCTGGGCGAAGCTGCCGTAGACGGCATTGTAGCTGGCGGAGCCGAATTGGAATTTGAGGTAGGCCCATTGGAGCCCCTGCCACAGGGAGCCGCCGAGCAGGGCTCCGGCCAGGGCGGGCAGGCTTTTGACCTTGGTATTGGGCAGGAATTTGTAGAGCAGAAAGAAGATGCTCCAGACAACCAGGAGCGGGAGGAGGGCCAGTAAGGCCGTCAGGGCCGATCGGGTCAGGGAAAAGCCCAGGAGCCAACGGCTGACGGCCGTGGCGTGCAGGGTGGCCGTGGCGCCAAGGATCGCGAACAGCAAGACCGGGCAGAGCACGATCAGGGCCGTGTACGTCGTGAACCGGGTCCACAGGCCACGTCTGACCGTGGTTTTCCAGATGGCGTTGAGCGCACCCTCGATGGTGGCGACCAGGGAGACGGCGGTCACGAGCAGCAGGGCCGTGCCGATGCTGCCCAGGGTTTTGACGTTGGTGTTTTGGATGTAGCCCAGAATGTGCTCCACGACTTCTGCCCGCCCGGCGGTCAGGCGCAGGAGCAGGTCATGGACCTGGGGCGCATCGTACAGGCCCAGACCCTTGGCGATGGAAAAGGCCACGGCCAGGAAGGGCACGATGGAAAGAACGGTGGTGTAGGAGAGGGCCGAGGCCAGAAGCAGGCCGTGATTGTCGCCAAAACCCCGGAGCGTGTGCAGGAAGGGATTGAGCCAGGACGTTGGTCCGTAAGCCTGGCTTTCGCCACGCCACGTCCTGCGCAAGGCGGTCAGGAACGGCTGGCGACCGGGTGTCGGATGTCGGGAATCGGGCAATGCCATGGCATCCGTGTCCACCGGTCCGGCCAGGCGACCGGTGGACACCGGCTATGACGGCGGCTAGGCGATGCCGTAGCCGCTGATGTGCTTCATGTATTCGTCCACTTCCTTGGCCAGGTGGTCGAAGAGCTTGGACACACCTTTATCAGGTTCCGCACCGATTTTATTGAAGATGTTTCCAGCCTTGGCGTAGGCTTCCTCGAAATGGCTCTCATCGAGTCCGCACAATTCCCGGGCTTCCTCTTTGGTCAGATACCCGGTGTGGGCGAAATAGGCGCAGATAACGGCATTGACTTTTTTTACGGGCTCTTGCTTGGACATGCAGCCTCCTTTGGAAAGCAATTAAAGCTATTGTATCGCTACGCAGTTCTGCCCACCGTGGCAAGTCCCGGACAGCTTAAATTGTCCCCAAGAGTTGTTGTGTCACACGGTCTTAACACATCACGCGTGCCGGGGCGGCTGGTTGCCTTCGGCCGGCTTGATGTCGATGACCGGCGTGCCGTTTATGGCTTCCATGGCGGCCACCGTGATCACGTTGTCGCATATGGCCGTGACGCGGGCCCGGTGCAGGCCGATGGGATTGGGGCGGCTCGGCGAGCGGGTGGTGAACACGCCGCGCATGGGCAGTTCCGGATTGCCCCGGGGGTGCACCTCCAGGGTATCGCGGGAGGCCAGGTGGAGCCAGGTGAACACGAAGATTTCCTGGTCCACGGCCAAGCCCTTGAGGCCTGGGACATACGCCGGATCGAGAACGAGATCGGCGGATTGGGTGCTTTCGGTCTCGAACCGGGGCGCCGTGGCCGGATCGAGCAGGGGCGAGCGCACAAGGCCGATGGCGCGCAAGGTCATATCCATGGGGAACCTCCTTATCGCATCAGGATTTGCCGCGGCCGTTTCGGGTGGAGCCGAGAAAAATGCCGGCCAGGGCCAGGATGACACCGGCGATTTCAACCGTTCCGGTGGGCTTGTCAAAAAAAAGCACGTCCCACACATAGGACAAGGTGGGCTGCAAGAGCAACAACAGTCCGGCCACGGCCGGTTTCGTGCGCGACAGGCCAAAGGAAATGGCGGCCCAGCCCAGGCCCTGGCCCACGAGTCCCAATCCGAGCAGGGAGAGCAGACTGCGCGTATCGGGGAGCACAAAGGAATGCCCGCCGGCCAGCACGATGGGGACCAGGATGGCCGCGCCGGCCAGGGAAAGGATGGACATGGCCGCCATGGGCCCGGCTCGTCCCCGGTCGGTCACGGCGGTTTTGAGCGTGAGGATGTAGAGGGCATAAAAGACCGAGGTGAGAAGGCCCAGGCCCACGCCCAGGCGGAAATCCGGGGTTTGGGCGGAAAATCCGCGTCCGATCACGAGATAGAGGCCGAAAAGGGCCACGCCCATGGCGGCCAGGAAGCTCGGCCGGGGCAGGCGCCGGGCCAGGATGGCGGCCGCGGCCGTGACGAAAAACACCTGGAAATTGCCGACCAGGGTGGCCAGTCCCGGGCCGATGCGGGCGATGCTGGCGTGCCAGCACAGGAGGTCGCCGACGAAAAAAAACGCGCACAAAACCGCTGGCCAGGCCAACGCGTGGCGCGCGGCTCGCAACTGGCCCTTGGCGGCCAACAGCACGAGCAGGGCCGCTCCGCCGATGCCCAGGCGGTAAAAGGCCGAAACCGACGGGGCCACCCCGGCCAACTGCAC
Source organism: Desulfovibrionaceae bacterium (assembly GCA_040307025.1). Taxonomy (GTDB): domain Bacteria; phylum Desulfobacterota; class Desulfovibrionia; order Desulfovibrionales; family Desulfovibrionaceae; genus Solidesulfovibrio. The sequence continues at coordinate 5,338 of JAWRKJ010000317.1, forward strand.
GAAAATGGCCGAAAAGGAGATGCACACGGCACCGAAAAAAAGCAGGCCCACGCCGTGTTATCCGAAATGGTCGAAGCCGCGCGAGGTCAGGGACTGGCCGTTGACCGTAATGCCGGGTTTTGCGCACACGCAGCCGAGTTGCCAGGCTCCGGGCACGGCCCTGGCCACGCGTGGCCAGTCGTCCGGGGCCACGGCGCCAAGCAGGGCGTAATCCTCGCCGCCAAGGACCAGATCGAGGATCGGGTCGGAACCGTTGGCCGTGGCCCAGGCGCACAGCTCGGGATGGCAGACCTCCGGCGTGATCGTCAGCGCGGCACCGGTCCCGGGCGCAAGCATCCGGGGCAGATCCCGGGCCAGGCCGTCGGACACGTCCATGGCGGCGGTGACGCCGTCGATGGTGGCCAGGGCCAAACCGGCCGCCACTTGGGGCGTGGGGCGCAGATGGGCGGCCGTCGCCACGGGAAAACGCGTGGCTGCCTGGGGGCCGTCCCGTTCGAGGGTGTGCAGTCCGACCCGGGCCAGACCCAGGGGCCCCACGGCAAAAAGGATATCCCCGGGACGGCAGGTTCCCCGGGTCAGAACCCGGCCCGACGGGCCGGGGCGGCCCCAGATGGTGACGGAGATGCCGATCATCGGTCCCCTGTCGAGATCCCCGCCCACAAGGGGCAGATCGAAGGGTGCCGTGGCCGCGGCCATGCCCGCGAGCACGCCGCCCCAATAATCGAGCCCGATGCCTGCCGGGCAAATGAGCCCCAGGACAAAGCCGACGGGCTGGCAACCCATGGCCGCCACATCGCTGACATTGACGGCCACGGACTTGTAGCCCACGTCCTCGGGCGCGAAATAGGCCCGCCGGAAATGCACGTCTTCGAGAAAAAGATCCGTGGTGACGCAAGCCGCGCCGGGCCAGTCGACCACAGCCGCGTCGTCGCCGCGTCCGAGCAGGACTCCGGCGTGTTCGCGGGGGAAATGTCGGTCCACCAGAGCCAAAAAGTCGTCTTCCGAGGCGATGCGCGTCATGATTCGTATCGGGTGGGGTTGGGGGGGGATGGGGGTGACGGGACGGGATGCCAGGGGCGGTTTTTCCCCTGGCCTGTGCCGGCATGAGGCCTGAATCGCCAAAATAGCCCGAGATCGGGCCTTCTGTCCATGGAAATGGACCCGGATGTTTCCGAAATACACAGCAAATGCGGCATCAGGTCCCGGGCGTGTCCGCCTGCTCCAGGAGCCAGTCCACGGCGGCGGCAAGGTCCCGGGCCAGGACATGGGGCCCGTCGGGGCGCCGGTCGGGCAGTTCCAGCACCGGGCCGTGCAGGGCCGGGAGCCCCAGGGATGCGGCGGTTTTCGCGCCGTGTCCGGTCGCGACCAGGATGGTCAGGGGAGCGCCCAGGGCCAGGCCGAACGCGATATCCGAGGCCGCGTCCCCGATGACGGCGGTTGCGGCCGGGTCAAGATTGTGGCGGGCGCGCAATTGATCAAAAAGGCCGGTGGCCGGCTTGCGGCAGGCGCAGCCGGCTTCGGGGGAGTGGGGACAGTGGACCGTGTCCGCGAGGCTGACGCCTTGGCCGGCAAGGAGATCCCTCAGCCGGCGCTGCACGGCCGCGAACGCGGCTTCGGTATAATAGCCCCGGCCGATGCCGGACTGGTTGGTGACACAAAAAAGCCCGCAGCCGGCGTGGGCCAGACGGGCCAGGGCCGGGCCTGCGCCGGGCACAAGAACCACGCCTTCGGGATCGCACAGATAGAGCCGGTCCTCGATGATGGTGCCGTCCCGGTCGAGCAGCACGTTGCGGATGAAGGGGCGGGGCATGGGGGTCCTTGATCGCGAATCGCGGCCGGTTCAGGTCCGCTCCGGGGCGGCGGCAGAGGCGTCCACGATGACGGCCCCGGCCAGGATACGACCGTCTGCGTCCGAAAGGGCGGCAAGCTGTCCCGGGGTGGGGCGGGCCATGGGTTCGGCGTAATGGATACACAGACCGCCGCGGCTGTCCAGACGGACCGTGGCCGGTCGCGGACGCATGCGGTAGCAGGTTTGGACTCCCACCTGGGCGGGCCAGGTGTCGGGCGCGGTGAGCAGATTGGCCGGTCCGGTATGGCAGACGGTTGCGGAGATTTCGCTTTTGGTCCCGACGCGCAGGGCATTGGCGCGGGCATCCTTGGCCAGGACGTAGAGCGGCTCGGCGTAGGCCACGCCAAGGCCCTTGCGCTGGCCGATAGTGTGGCGCCACAGGCCCTGGTGGGTGCCGACGCGGCGGCCGTCGGGCAGCACGATGGGACCCGGGCCCGAGAGCGGATGGCCGCTTTGTTCCAGAAAGGCCCGGTAGTCGTCGCCGGGCACGAAACAGACTTCCCGAGACTCGCGCGGCAGGGGCGGTGCCAGACCGAGTTCGGCCAGGGCGGCGGCATTGTCGGCCTTGCGGCGTCTGGCCAGGGGAAAGACCACTTGGCCCAGGGCCGTCCGCGGGACAAGGCTCAGGAAATAACTTTGGTCGCGGCTCGGGTCGTCGCCCCGGTACAGGGCCGGGCCGTCGCCGGTCTGCTCCAACCGGGCGAAATGGCCGGTGGCCAAGTGGGTGGCGCCACGTTCGTGGGCCGTGGCCAGGAGCAGGCCGAATTTCATGCGCCGGTTGCAGGCGGCACAGGGATTGGGGGTCAGGCCCTGGGCATAGGCGGCGATGAAAGGCTCGATGATGCGCTCGCGAAAGGCCTGGGACAGGTCCACTGCCTGGAAGGGCACGCCGAGTACGGCGCACTGGGCGGCGATGGACGCGGCCAGCTCCTGCTGGACGGCGTCCGGTGGCAGGAAGTGGGCATGCAGGGCGATGACGTCATGGCCTTCCCGGGCGAGCAGGCCCAGGGAAAGCAGGCTATCGGCGCCGCCCGAAACGGCTACGGCCAGGCGCATGGTGCGAGTCACGTGTGGGGTATGTGGGGCATGGGGGGATGAACG
>JAWRKJ010000318.1:0-2729 GCA_040307025.1 Desulfovibrionaceae bacterium
CCCGGGGACTGCCCCCTGTCTCTCTGGCAACCGCCTTGACAAAACGTCCATATCGGTGAAAGGTATAACGGCATCCTGGCCTCGCCACCAACTGAAGTGTTTCGAGGCCAACGCATTGTATGGTCCGGGATAGCCGGACGCCATGCCCCGCCCCTCGGCTGGCGAGCGCGCGGGCTGGCACCTCTCGCCCACGCGAGCCACTCCACACCGCGGAACGACCGAGTCGGCCTCCCCCGGGCCGATTGGCCTCCCCGCCTCCAGCGTCATTTGTGCGCAGGATCTCGGTCACCGCATGGAGCGACCCATGCGTAATGCTCGTATTGTGCTGACCGCTTTGGCCCTCTTCGTTACCTCCATGTCCGCGACAGGCTGCGCCGGGACGCACTCCCCCCAGACCGCGCGCGACTTGGCCGCAAAAAATGCCCAGGAAGATACCTCCCTGGGCCGGTTCGATGATCCGAATTTCCTGTTTCGCAAACGCGGCAAAACCAAAACCATCGTGGTCAAGGCCATGGCCTACAATGGCTGCTCGGGCAAATCCAAACGCCCGACACGCGGTGCCTGGGGCGATACCCTCACCGAGGACGTCAAAGCCGTGGCCGTTTCGCCGGACCTGCTCGACCTGGGGTTGGAATACGGCGATGCCATCCAGATCGAAGGCCTGCCCGGCCAGTACAAGGTCCTTGACCTCATGCACAAGCGCCATGCCAAGGCCATCGACATCTATTACGGTGCCGATCGTTGCGGTGCCAGGCAGTGGGGGACCCGAACCCTCACCATCACCTGGCAATAGCCGTCAAGGCGGCGACAGCGCGTCGCCTACGGCATGACCTCGACCAGCGCGTAACGGGCCGCGAAGCCCAAGGCGTAGACGACAAGGAGGCTCAGGAACAGGGCCCGAAAGCGTCGACGTCCCTGGTGTTCTTCAGCCACGCGCCCGAGCACGAAGGCCAGCACCACCGCCAACACGATCCCAAAGCCCAATGCTCCCGCCACTTTCCAAAGCGCGACCTCGGCCATCCAGTGCTCTCCCTGCTGTCGATTCGCCGCCCGGCACACTGCCGGCGTTTTCGCTTGGGGTCGGGACGCCGGCCCGCGATCAACGCCGGTCGGGGGAACGCGGGCGCTCCCCCGACCCTCCGGCGGATTGCCGTCTAACGGTCTTCCAGCGATACGTAGGAGCGCTGGGGCGGGCCGACATAGAGCTGGCGCGGCCGGTGGACCCGGGTGGCCGGATCGAGGCTTTCCTCGCGCCAATGGGCGATCCAGCCGGGCATGCGGCCAATGGCGAACATGACCGGGAACATGTTGACCGGAATGCCCAGGGCCCGCAAAATGATGCCCGAATAGAAATCCACGTTGGGATAGAGGCGGCGGCTCTTGAAATAGTCGTCGGAGAGGGCCGCTTCCTCCAGTTCCCGGGCCAGCTCCATGAGCGGGTCCTTGATCCCGGTTTCAAGTAACAGGTCGTGGGCGGCCTTTTTGAGCACCCGGGCGCGAGGATCGAAGTTCTTGTAGACCCGGTGGCCAAAGCCCATGAGCCGCACTTCCTTGCGTTTGACCTGCTCCAGAAAGGTCTTGATCTTGAGATTGTTGTCGCGGATGCGCACGAGCATCTCGATGACGGCCGCGTTGGCGCCACCATGCAGGCGCCCCCACAGGGCGCAGATGCCCGACGAAACGCTGGCGAAGAGATTGGCCTGGGTGGACCCGACCATGCGCACGGTGGAGCAGGAGCAGTTCTGTTCGTGGTCGGCGTGGACCACCAAAAAGAGCGACAGGGCGGCCACGGCCGCCTGCACGGGTTCGTAGTCCCGGTTGGGCAGCGAGAACATCATGTGCAGAAAATTCCGGCAATAGGACAGGTTGGGGTCCGGGTACATGAACGGCAGGCCCAGGGATTTGCGGTAGCTGAAGGCGGCGATGGTGCGCACCTTGCTGATGAGCTTGGCCACGGCCAAGGTAAATTCGTCCATGCTCTGGATCTGCAACAATTCCGGGTGGTAGTTGCCCAGGGAATTGATGACGGCCGACAGGATGGCCATGGGTTGGCCGCCCGGTGGGAAACCGTCGAAATGGTGGAGCAGGCCTTCGTGGAGCAGTTCGTGCTCCGAAAGCTGGGTACGGAAGGCCGTACGTTCTTCGGCGCTCGGCAGCTTGCCGAAGATGAGCAGCATGGCGGTTTCGATAAACGAACTGCGTTCGGCCAGCTGCTCGATGGGGATGCCGCGGTAACGCAGGATGCCCTTTTCACCGTCGACAAAGGTGATGGCCGACTGGCAGGAGCCGGTATTGGCGTAGCCCGGGTCAAAGGTGAGCAGTCCGGTGTCCTTTTGAAGGCTGGTGATGTCGATGCCGACCTCGCCTTCGGAGCCGACGAGGACGGGAAGTTCGAAGGTTTTGTCACCGTAGGTCAGGATGGCGGTTTTGCGTTCGCGCATGGGACTCCTCGGGCTGGACGGGAAGACGGGGAGAACGGCCGGAAACGGCGCGGGGCCTGAGACGAACAAATGCTACAAAGAAAGTATACGAAAAAAATGCGGTCTTGTCTTCCCCCGGCTGACCGGCCGGTCAGGGATGGATAAGGCCGGCCGGCCCGGCACACGCCGACGCGTTGCAGGCCAAAAAAGGCGCTGTTGCTCGGGACGGCTAGTGTCATGTCCTCTAAGAAGGTGCATGTTTAGGCAGCCAATGGCTTTCCCGTGTAGGTCCACTTGAAGGGCTTTGCC
>JAWRKJ010000319.1:0-11504 GCA_040307025.1 Desulfovibrionaceae bacterium
GGACCTGCCGGGGGGGATCATCCCCCCGGACCCCTGAACGGGAGAATCGCCTTCGCAGCTTGAAATTTACAAAACTTGCCTTCCCGGGTGGGGTGGTCCAGGAGGGGCCCTCGGCCCATCCTGGCCGCCGGAGGCCTTCTCCCCTACGTATCCTACTTATAGTCCTTATCCGCCGCCTTGACGGCTTGGACCAGGGCCATGAAATCCACGCCGGCCTTGTGCATCTGGGTGTAGTGTTCGGCGTAGTCGATGTCGATGCCGGACATGGCCTGGGCCACGCGGATGTCGTCGAGGAAGCGGGCGACGGCGGCCGGATCGGGTTGGTCGCCGAGCTGGGAGGCGATGGCGTCTTCGATGGCGGCGCGGATCGCAGCGGCCTTTTCCGGGCGCAGCCGGGAACAGATGGCGTCGAGCAGGGTGTTATTGTCCAAGATAGGCCTTCTTGATGTCGGGGTTTTCGCGCAGCCTGGCCGCCTGGTCCTCCATGACCACGGTGCCGGTCTCCAGCACGTAGGCCCGGTCGGCGAGCTTGAGCGCCATGTTGGCGTTTTGCTCCACGAGCAGGATGGTCATGCCGCGCTCTTCGTTGACGTTGCGGATGATGCGGAAAATGTGTTGGGAGATCATGGGCGAGAGCCCCAGCGACGGTTCGTCGAGCAGGAGCATGCGCGGTTTGCTCATGATGGCCCGGGCAATGGCCAGCATCTGCTGCTCCCCGCCGGAGAGCGTGCCCCCGTGCTGCTTGCGCCGCTCATAAAGTACCGGAAACAGGCGAAAAATCAAACCGAGATCGGCCTCGACGCCTTCCGGGTCGCGGCGAAAAAACGCCCCCATATCGAGGTTTTCCTGGACGGTCAGCCGGGGAAAGATGCGCCGGCCCTCGGGCACCTGGCACAGCCCCCGCTCGGGGAGCAGGTCCGGGCGCACGCCAACGATAGATTCGCCCCGGTAGCGCACATCGCCGCTGGTCGCCTTGACGATGCCGCAGATGGTCATGAGCGTGGTGGACTTGCCGGCGCCGTTGGCCCCGATGATGGTGACGATCTCGCCTTCCTCGACCCGAAGCGACACGCCCCGCAGGGCCCGGATGCGGCCGTAGTGGGCCGAGACGTCGCACAATTCCAAAATCGCGGCCACGGCCTACCCCGCATCGTCCGAACGTTTGCCCAACCGCGCCGCCGGCCACAGTCCGGCCGGCCGCACGAGCATCATGGCCGCCATGGCTCCGCCAAAGGCGAGCATGCGGTAAAGCTCGAATTCCCGGAACGCCTCGGGCAAGGCGACCAGGGCCAAGGCTCCCAGGATCACCCCGGGAATGGAACCCATGCCGCCGAGCACCACCATGGCCAGCACCATGGCCGACTCGATGAAGGTGAAGCTCTCGGGGCTGACAAAGCGCATCCTGGCCGCGAAAAACGCCCCGGCCAACCCGCCGAACACCGCGCCCAGGGCATAGGCCAAGAGCTTGAAGCGGAACGTGTTCACGCCCATGAGCTCGGCCGCGGTCTCATCCTCGCGGATGGCCTCGAAGGCCCGGCCGATGCGTGAAAAATTGATCCGATGCACGGCGATGATCGTGAACACCGCCAGGGCCAGGATGACGTAGTACAAGTATTCGAGCTTGCGCAGCAGCAGATGCTCGAAGGAAAACGCGCCGTCGGTGAAGGTCGGCAGCAAGAGACCCGGGGCCTTGATGCCGAGAATGCCGTTGGGACCGCCGGTGAGCGCCATCCAGTTGTTGAGCACGATGCGCACGATCTCGCCGAAGCCAAGGGTCACGATGGCCAAGTAGTCGCCGCGCATACGCAATGTCGGGTAGCCGATGATGCAGCCGGCCACGGCGGCGAAGATCGCACAGATCGGCAGGCAGACCCAGAACGGAATCGCGTAGTGCACCGAGAGCAAGGCATAGGTGTAGGCCCCGACTCCGTAAAAGGCGATGTAACCGAGGTCGAGCAGGCCGCACAGGCCGACCACCACGTTGAGCCCCAGACCCAGGCAGATGTAGACCAGGACGTTTATGGCCACATCCTGGGCATAGCGGTTGGTCACAAGGGGAAAGGCCAGGGCGAACGCCCCCAGGGGCAGCCAAAGCATCCAACGCGGCGCCCGGTTCAGGGCGGTGGACACGGCCGTGCGCACCCGACCGACCGGGCCGAGTACGCCGTCGAGCAGGCCGCGCTTGCCCAGCCGGTACAGGGCAAAACAGATGCAGGCGGCCACGGCCACCCGCAGCCAGACCAACGTGGTCTGGCGGAAGCTCAGTGTACCGTCACGGATGCCGAGCAGCGGCCACAGCAGGAGATAAAACCAGGCCAACCCCAGGCCGAAGGTGAGCCAGGCCTTCCTAGACCCGCGTGTCATCGACATTTTCTCCCATGATGCCGGTCGGCATGAAATAGAGCACGGCGATGAGGATGATAAACGCGAACACGTCCTTGTATTCGCCGCCGTGGGGAATGTAGGCGGCGGCCAGGATCTCCACCATGCCGATGAGGAATCCGCCGATCATGGCGCCGGTAATGTTGCCGATGCCGCCGAGCACGGCCGCGGCAAAGGCCTTGATGCCGGGCACGAAGCCCATGTCGTAGCGCACCGAGCCGTAGTAGAGCCCGACCATGATGCCGGCGGCGGCGGCCAGGCCCGCGCCGATGGCGAAGGTGACGCTGATGACCTTGTCGGAGTTGATGCCGACCAGGGCGGACATGATCTTGTCCTGGGCCGTGGCGCGCATGGCCTTGCCAATGCGGGTCTTGTAGACGAGCGTGTTGAGCAGGATGAGGAGCACGGCAGTCACGGCGATGATGCCGATCTGCATGAAGCTCACGCGCACGCCGGCCAGTTCGAAACCGCCGTGGGTGAACTCGGTGGGATACGCCTTGTCGTAGACGCCCTGGGTGAGCATGAGGCCGTTTTGGAGAAAGATCGACATGCCAAGGGCGGACAGCAGCACGGACAGGCGCGAGGATTGCCTAAGCGGCCGGTAAGCCACCTTTTCCACGGCCATGGCCAGCATGGCGCAGTAGCCCATGGCCAAAATCAGGGCAAAGGCCAGTCCGAACCAGGGATGGGCGTCCATCAGGCCCTGGGAGGCCATGTAGCTTAACAGGATCACGCCCATGTAGCCGCCGGCGGCAAAAATCTCACCGTGGGCGAAGTTTATCAGGGCGATGATGCCGTAGACCATGGTGTAGCCAAGGGCCACCAGGGCATACACCCCGCCGAGGGTCAGGCCGTTTATGAGCTGCTGTATGAGATAGTCCATGCGGTCCGCGCTTTTCCCGGGGAAGGCCGAGCCTTCCCCGGGTCAGAGAGTGCTATTAGTACTTTTTGCCGGTCTGGGGGTCCCAGTAGTTGGCGAACTTGCCGTCCTTGACCACCCGGATGATGTAGTTGGAACCGGATTCGCCGTTGGCGGCGAACTTGATCTTCTTGGATGCGCCGTCCATGTTCATCTTGAGCAGCTCGGCCTTGATCTTGGCCGGGTCCGTGGACTTGGCCGCCTTGATGGCCGAAAGCAGGGCATAGGCCGCGTCGTAGGAGTAGGCCGAGTAGGCGCCGGGCTTGCCGAACTTCTCGTAGGCGGCCTGGAACTTCTTGTAGGCCGGGGTGGTGTCGTCGATATAACCGAAAGTCAGGTACATGCCCTCGGCCGCGTCCTTGGCGATCTCCATGAGCTGGGGATGGTACACGGCATCCTGGCCGATGATGGCGGCGGTGACGCCGGCGCGCTTGGCCTGGATGAGCATGAGCGCCCCGGAGGCGGAATTCTGCAGGCTCATGTAGAAGACGTCAGGCTTGGCGTCCTTGATCTTGGTCAGCACGGCCGAAAAATCCTTGTCGCCCTGGTTGACGTGGTCATGCTCGATGACCTTCACCCCTTCCTTTTTGGCCAGCTTCTCGACGTTGTCGGCCAGGCCCTGGGAATAGGTGGTCTTGTCATCCACGATGAAGATGGTCTTGCCCTTGAGAACGTCCTTGATGAACTTCATGGCGGCGATGGACTGGTCGTCGTCGCGACCGCACACGCGGTACATGTAGGGCAGGCCGCGCTCGGTGACCTTCTCCGAGGTGGAGGCCGGGGTCAGCATGGGGATATCGGCTTCGGACAGGGCTTCCGAGGCCGGGATGGTGGCCGAGGAGCAGTAGGCGCCGATGACGCCCACGACTTTTTCGTTGATGAGCTTGTTGGCGGCGGCCACGGCCTGGCGCGGATCGCAGGCGGTGTCCTCGGCGAACAGTTCGATCTTGTCGTAGCCCGGGATGCCGCCCTCCTTTTCGATGGCGGCGATGGCCGCCCGGGTGCCGTTGGCGATGTCGTTGCCGTCGGCGGCGTAGGAGCCGGTCAGCGGGCTCATGCTGCCGATCTTGAGGGTTGCGGCCGAGGCCGAGGCCGCCACGAGGCAAAACGCCAGGGCCGCCAGGATGCTGCTTTTCATCTTCATATCCGCCCACCTCCTATGGTGTCCTTGGTCTCGCCCCCCCTGCCGCACAGCGCGGTCTCGCGGGCGTTTTCGCGGCAAACGCTCACTCTTCGTCGGAACCCAGATAGGCCTCGATGACCTCGGGGTTGGCCCGGACCTCGTCCGGAGTACCCTGGCAGATGCACACCCCGTGGTCGAGCACCACCAGCCGGTGGCTCACGTTCATCACCACACTCATGTCGTGTTCGACCAGCAACACATTGACGCCCACGGCGGCGATGCGCTGGATCATTTCCATGAGCTCGCGGCTTTCGGACGGATTGAGTCCGGCCGCCGGCTCGTCAAGCAGCAGGGTCCTGGGGTCGGAGCCCAGGGCCCGGGCGATTTCCAGCCGGCGCTGGAGACCGTAGGGCAGATTTTTCGCCACGGTATCGGCGTGATCGGCCAGGCCGGCGAATTCCAGGGCGGCCAGGGCCCGTTCGCGCACGGCCCGTTCTTCCCGGCGCTGGAACCGGGTGCGCACGACCGAGCCGAAAACCGAGGCCCGGGTACGGCAATGGCGCGCCACCATGACGTTTTCAAGCGCGGTCATGGCCGTGAACAGCCGGATGTTCTGAAACGTGCGGGCAATGCCTCGCTTGAGGATATCGTGGGGGCGCAGGCCGGACAGCGCGCGGCCTTCATAGGTCACGGAACCGCTGGAAATCCGGTACACGCCGGTGATGACGTTAAAGACGGTGGTCTTGCCCGCGCCGTTGGGTCCGATGAGGCTTAAAATCTCGCCGGGGCGGAGTTCGAAGGTCACTTCCGAGAGGGCCTGCAACCCGCCGAAGTGTACGCTGACGTCAGAAAGACACAAATGCGCCATGGGGTATGTTCCATACGAAAAACCAGGTGGAAAAACAAAGGGAATTTTCCCGGCGAATCAGTCTGTTGGAGCAGCAACCGTCTGACTGTTTCTGATGCTGCCGAAGAATATTCGAAAAAACATATAAATTTTAGAATTTTAATCTCAAAAAATCCGGGCTACCGTTTGGCGACCTCTGACGACGCGCCCACATCGGACGCCGGTCGCGCCGCCAAGTTCTGGCGCAACAGTTGATTTTCTTTTGACAAATCTGCAACACGCCGTTCCAGGTCGCGCACCCGGTCCGTAAGCCCGGCCAGGGCCGAGCCGGCCATGGCCAGATCCCGTCGCAAGGCCGCGGCATCGCAGTTGGCCCGGGTCAGGCGCTGGTGCACCACGTCGCTGAGCACCTCTTCCATGATCCGGCTCTTGCGCTGGCGCACCGCTTCCGGCAACCGGTCAAAAAGCGACAGGTCCACGGCAAAGCAGGCCACGTCCGTGGCCGCCACCACCGAGGCGTTGCGCGGCCGGCCCTTGAGCGGCCCCATCTCGCCGAACACCTCGCCGTAGCGGTTGAGTACCGCCACCTCGGCCTCCTGGGCCAGCACCCGGACCTGGCCGGACACGAGATGGTACAGCCAAGTGTCGTTGTCGCCTTCCCGGATGATGGTCTCCCCGGCCCGGTATTCCCGGAACCGCAGCAACCCCTCGCCGGAAAAAAGCTCGCGGATGTCCGCCTCGGGCACATCCCGAAAAGCCGGCATCCGGCGCAGCAACGCAAGCACCCGCTCGGAAACCTGAATCGTCCGTTCGTCCATCACCCGGCCAATCTCCTTGCGGCGGTTTTCCCCTGCCTACGCCAAGCCGGATCGGGAAGCCAGAGCCCGGCGCGCCTCATTTGGCGGACGCGTCCCGGATGCGGCCGTCCAGGGGCTGGGACAGCTGCCCTTGCCCCTTGATGTATTCGGTCACCAGGTCGGAAACGCTCTGGCCTGTTTCCGTGGCATCGCGGCCCTTGGCGCGCACGGCATAGCCGTCCCCGCCCCGCCACAGGAAATTGGTCAGGGCCACCCGGTAGGTCGTCTCGGGCTCAAGCGGCGAGAACCAGCCCCCGGCATCGGCGATCTGGGCCTCGACCAGGCGCTCGCCCTCGGGCTTGGCCGGATCGAACACGTAACGCAGGCCGGCCACCTGAAGAAACCGGCCGCCGCCACCGCGCTGGCCGAGCCGCGACAGGCCGTGTTCGAGCAACTCGGCCAGGTCGGCCCCGGTCAGGTTCACGGTCACGAGGGTATCGGGAAAGGGAAAGGCCGTCAGCACATCGCCCAGGCTGACATTACCCCCGGGCAGCCCGGCCCGGATGGAACCGCCGTTGGCCAGGGCGGCCACGGCCCCGGTCTTGCGCCCGCCGGCGAGCAAGGCCTCGGCCAGCAAATCGCCCGGCTGGCACTCCTCGCGCCGGCACCCGGCCGCGTCCATGGGCGCCTCGCCCTGGCCGAGCACGGTGGCCCAATAATCGGCCAGGGGTTTGGCATAGCGCTCCAGAGCCGCCGCCGTGTCCGGGTCCTCGGGCACCGAGGCGTCGAGCAACACGGGATTGCCCTCGTAACGGGACAGCCGGCCAGCCTTGTCGAAGGTCAGGTGCAGCACGCCCAGGTACCGCCCCCAGAACCCGTCCGTGACGATCAGGGTGGGACCGACCCCGGGATGAGGCACCACCAAGGGACAGGGCCCCACCGCCTCGGGCGCGGTGTTGGACAGCAGCACATGGCTGTGGCCGCCCACGATGACGTCGATGCCCGGCACGGCCGCGGCCAGCTTCTTGTCCCCTTCGAGGCCGGCGTGGCTCACCACCACGATGATGCCCACGCCCTTGCGTTTGAGCGCCTCCACGGCCTTGGTCACGGCCGGCACGGTCTTGGCGAAGGTCACGTCGGGCCCGGGGGTCGACATCTCCGGGGTCCTGGGCTGGGACGCGCCCACGATGCCGATCTTGCGACCGGCCACCTCGCGCACCACGTACGGGACCACCAGCCCCCGCAGGTCCTTGGAGCGCGACACGTCCACATCCGCCGCCACCACCGGAAATTTCAGGGCCTTGATGAAGGCGGCCAGGGTGGCCGGGCCGTCGTCGAACTCGTGGTTGCCGAGCGTCATGGCGTCATAGCCCAGCCGGTTCATGAAAAAGGCCAGGGGCTCGCCCCGGAAGGCGGTGAAATAAAGCGTGCCCTGGAACTGGTCCCCGGCGTCGAGCAGCAGGCTCGGCCCGTCCTTGGACCGTTCCCGGGCCACGGCCGTGGCCAGCCGGGCCACGCCGCCATAACATTTCCCGGCCGCGTCGTCCGCCTGGTCGCACTGGGCCCCGACCCCGCCGAAAGGCTGGAGATGGGCGTGGATATCGTTGGTGTGCAGGATGGTCAGGGCGTAGTCCTGGCCGGCCAGGGCCGTGCCGGCAACGAGGAGCCAGATCGCCACACCCGAAAAAAGCTTCCGCATCAGGCCCATGATCGCCTCCCCTACCCGTTTCGCCTTTGTTCGCAGGATGTCTTGCGCCGCATGACACTGCCCGCAGATCGCCTCCGCCCTGTGGCGGCGACGCTGCGGCAGGCTGTCTCCTCTACCGTATTCCGAACCGGAAAGACAACAGACGAAAATCCTTGACAGGGCGCTTTGAATCGAATTTTATCCATGCCATCAGGAGAGATCAAGAATGATCGACGAAATTGACCGTAAGATTTTGATGATCCTTCAGGAAAATGCCCGCACCTCCAATGCTGACATTGCCCGGGCCGTATCCATGGCGCCTTCGGCCGTGTTGGAACGCGTGCGCAAGCTCGAACGCCGGGGCGTCATCACCGGGTATGAAGCCCGCATCGACCCGTCCGCCGTGGATCTCGATCTCACGGCCTTCACTTTCGTGAAAACCGACGAACCCGTGGGCGCCATCGACACCGGCGAACAGCTCGCCGCCGTGCCCGGGGTCCAGGAAGTCCACTACGTGGCCGGCACGGCCGCCTATCTCATCAAGGTCCGGGCCCCGGACACCCGGGCTCTGGCCGAACTGCTCAAGGTCATCGGCCGGCTTTCCACCGTGCGCGACACCAACACCACGGTGGTGCTCCAGACCGTCAAGGAAACAGGGGCCCTGCCCCTGGTCGCCACACCAACGGAGGAACAGCGGTGATGCAATCCACTCTCGACGAGGCCATTCGCCAGCGCGGCAAAGCGTTTTTCGCCAGCATCCGGGGCGAGTCGCCTTCCATCTTCAACAAGGGGTTCTGGACCGGCAAGGTCATGGACTGGGCCATGCAGAACGAGGCCTTCAAGGTCCAGCTGTTCCGGTTCGTGGACGTGCTGCCCTACCTGACCACGTCCGAGTCCCTGACCCGCCACATCGAGGAGTACTTCGGCGGCGGCGAGGCCGGCGACATCCCGCCCGTGCTCAAGTGGGGCGCGGAGAAATCGGGCCTGCTCGGCGGCGTGGCCGCCAAGCTCGTGGGCAAGGCCATCCGCAGCAACATCGAAAGCATGGCCCGGCAGTTCATCGTGGGCGAGACCACCAAGGAAGCGGTCAAAAACCTGGCCCGTATCCGCAAGGACGGATTCGCCTTTACCGTGGACCTGCTCGGCGAGGCCACCGTGTCCGAGGGCGAGTGCGACGCCTACCGCGACGGCTATCTGGAAGTGCTTCGGGCCCTGGCCAAGGAGCAGGCCGGCTGGAAGGCGCTCGGCGGCGCCTCGGGCGATCTGGACTGGGGCTCGGTGCCCAAGGTCAATGCCTCCATCAAGCCCTCGGCCCTTTACTCCCAGGCCAATCCCATGAATTTCGAGGGCTCGGTGGCGGCCATCCTCACACGCATGCGCCCGGTCTACCGCCAGATCGTGTCCATGGGCGGCGCCCTTTGCATCGACATGGAGCAGCTGCGCTACAAGGACATCACCATCGAGCTGTTTAGACGCCTGCGCAGCGAAGCGGAATTCCGCGACTACCCCTACCTGTCCATCGTGCTCCAGGCCTATCTCAAGGATACCGAAAGCGACCTGGCCGAGCTGATCGGCTGGGGCCGGGCCACGGGCCTGCCGTTCGGATTGCGTTTGGTCAAGGGCGCCTACTGGGACTACGAGACCGTGCTGGCCAGACAGATGGGCTGGCCCATGCCCGCCTGGCTGCGCAAGCCCGAATCCGACATCGCCCATGAACGCCTCGCCCGGATGGCGCTCGAAAACAGCGACCTCGTCTATTTCCAGTGCGCCTCCCACAACGTGCGCACCATCGCGAGCGTCATGGAGACGGCGGCGAGCCTCGGCGTGCCGGAAAACCGCTACGAGTTCCAGGCCCTGGTCGGCATGGCCGAACCCGTGCGCAAGGGTCTGCTCAAGGTGGCCGGCCGGGTGCGGCTCTACTGCCCCTACGGCGAACTCCTGCCGGGCATGGCCTATCTCGTGCGCCGGCTGCTCGAAAACACGGCCAACGAATCCTTTCTGCGCCAGAGCTTTGCCGAGGGCGAGGCCGAGGACCGGCTGCTCGAAAACCCGACCCTCACCCTGGAGCGGGAACTGGCCGCCGCGCCGACCCTTCACGAGACGCCCGAACCGGCCGAAGACGGCAGCCTGCCGCCCTTCGACAACGAGCCCCTGGCCGATTTCACCGTGGCGCCCCTGCGCGAGGGCTTCCCGGCCGCCATCGCCGCCGTGCGCGGGCAAGCCGGCCGCGTGGTGCCGCTGGTCATCGGCGGCAAGGACGTGGTCACCGACGACCGCATCCCCACGGTCAACCCGGCCGATCCGGGCGAAGTTCTGGCCCATGTCTGCCAGGCCGGCACGGCCGAAATCGATGCCGCCGTGGCCGCCGCCGACGCCGCTTTCGCGACCTGGCGCAACACCCCGGCCGAGAAGCGCGCCGCCATCCTGATCAAGGCGGCGGAAATCGCCCGCAAACGCGACGTGGCCCTGTCCGCCGTCCAGGTTCTGGAAGTGGGCAAACAATGGGGGCAGGCCTTCAACGACGTGGGCGAGGCCATCGACTTCCTGGAATACTACGCCCGGGAGGCTGTGCGTCTGGGCACGCCGCGCAACCTCGGCAAGGTCCCCGGCGAGGTCAACCAGCTCTTCTACGAGCCGCGCGGCATCTGCGCCGTGATCGCGCCCTGGAACTTTCCGCTGGCCATCTCCTGCGGCATGGCCGCCGGAGCCCTGGCCGCCGGCAACTGCGTCATCTACAAGCCCTCGAGCCTGTCCTCCCTGATCGGCTTCGACCTGCCCGGCATCTTCAAGGAAGCCGGCCTGCCCGACGGGGTGTTCAACTACTGCCCGGGCCGGGGCTCGGTCATGGGCGACTACCTGGTCACCCATCCCAAGGTCACCACCATCGCCTTCACCGGTTCCATGGAAGTGGGACTGCGCATCCTCGACAAGGCGGCGACCGTCCAGCCCGGCCAGGTCCACTGCAAGCGGGTGGTGGCCGAAATGGGCGGCAAAAACGCCATCATCATCGACGACGACGCCGACCTCGACGAAGCCGTGATCGGCGTGGTCTACTCGGCCTTCGGCTTCCAGGGCCAGAAATGCTCGGCCTGCTCCCGGGTGATCGTGCTCGACTCCATCTATGACCGGTTCGTACCCCGGCTGGTCGCGGCCTGCGAAAGCCTGTCCATCGGACCGGCCGAGGACCCGGCCAACTTCATGGGCCCGGTGGTGGATGACGCCCAGCGCCGCAAGATCGAGGAGTACGCGGCCATCGCCCGCAGCGAGGGCCAGGTGCTCGTCGAACGCCGCACCGAAGGCCCGGGCTACTATGCCCCGCTCCTGGTGGTGGAAGGCATCCGGCCCGAACACCGGCTGGCCCGGGAAGAGGTCTTCGGCCCGATCCTGGCCGTGCTGCGGGCCTCGGACTTCAACGAAGCCATCGCCCTGGCCAACGACTCGGCCTATGCCCTGACCGGGGCGGTCTATTCGCGCAGCCCGCGCCACCTGGAACAGGCGCGCAAGGAATTCCGGGTCGGCAACCTCTACCTCAACCGCAACAGCACCGGGGCCATGGTCGGCCGCCAGCCCTTCGGCGGCGCGGCCATGTCCGGGGTCGGCTCCAAGAGCGGCGGCCCGGACTACCTGCTCCAGTTCATGATCCCCCGCGTGGTCACCGAAAACACCATGCGCCGCGGATTTACGCCCATGGACGAGGAATAAGGGGAGAGGAACGCCTCCGGCGGGGGGGGGGGGGGGGGGGGGGGGGG
>JAWRKJ010000320.1:0-2862 GCA_040307025.1 Desulfovibrionaceae bacterium
CCCCCCCCCCCCCCCCCCCCCCCCCCCCCCCCCCCCCCCCCCCCCCCCCCCCCCCCCCCCCCCCCCCCCCCGCCGGAGGCGTTTCTTCCATGCATACCCACATCCCCGTAATCCGCGCCATTGCCTCGCCTCGGGGCGACCTCCCCTGCACTGGGGATCAGGCGGCTTTGCCGCTCGATGGCTGCGACGCGCAACCGACCTATGGGGCGTATTTCGAAATCATCGAGGCGTTCGTGGCCCGGGATGGGTATGCCCCGCTGCGGGAGGCGTTGGCCGGGACCGGCTGCGGCCTGGAGGCGGTCCGGGAGATCGTGCTCAAGGCCGAGAAGCATGGGGCGCTTTACCATCCGGCCAGTGTGACCCTTGGGGGTGCGGACGGGGAAATGGTGCGGCTGTGCGTCAACGTGGCCGTGACGGACGTGGCCCGGGACTGCCTGGCCGGGGAGGCGGGCTTGCTTGGCGCACTGCGGGGCCGATTCGGCGGAACGTATCTGCCGGCGCCGTATGCGGCTGGGGAGGTCGCCGGCTGCGGCATGTTGCTCGAGCAGTGGTTCGCGGGCTTTCACGAGTTCCACCAGGACGGCGCGGGCCGGGTGCGGCTGTGGGACTACGATGCCGGCGAGCGGCTGCTCGATTCCGGTCAGGCGCTGGCCGTCTACCGCGAGGCGGCGCGCATTCTGACCTTGCATTTCGATCCGGAAACCGGCGCGTCCCTGGGGCCCTGGCACCATGCGGCCGGGGATTTCGTGGCCCGGGTCGCGGAGGGGCGGGTGGACGTGCGCTGCATCACCGTGCGCGGCTACGGCGCGGCCCACAACTTTTCCCAGGCCGGGCCCATGGCCGGCAAACTGGCCTTGCTCGCCTTTTTCACCGAGCTGACGTTGCGCATGCGGCTCGACCGGGTGGACGGCGTAGGGGAACTCGTGCTGGCCGGGGAGGACGTGGCCCGGGCAGCGGTCGCGGGGTTCGCGGCCGCCCTGGGCGAACGCCCCGATATCCGGGACAATGCCCCGGACCTGCTTGCCTTTTTAGCCTCGTTCTCCCCGGAGGAACTGGCCGGTGCCGGCCGCCAGCTCGCCGCGCCCTGCCCACCCGACGAGGAAGCCTTGCTCGAGGCGGCCTGGTCCGGCCATGCCGCTACCGTGGCCGAGGCCCTAGCCGCCGTCACCGCAGGCTGATCGCGCCGCCCGGCGCTTAGTGGTTGCGGCCGTAGATTTCGGTGGCTGCCCGCAGACGCTCGGCCAGACCGTGGTCGAGCTGATCTTCCGTGACCCGCCAACTCCAGTTGCCCTTGGCCACCGAGGGCATGTTCATGCGCGCGCCCTCGCCCAAACAAAGCAGGTCCTGCATGGGGATCACCACCGTGTCGGCGGCGCTGCGCAGACACAGTCGGATGCACTCCCAAGGCATTTCTTCCGGGGTCAGTTCCCGGCCGCAATAGGCGAACAAGGAAGACAGTCCGGCCTCGCCGGCTTCGCCCCTGGTCCAGCCCAGGGTGGTGTTGTTGTCGTGGGTGCCGGTGTAGGCCACGCAGTTGCGCTCGTAGTTGTGGGGCGCGTCGCGGTTTTCGGCGATGTCCGGTCCGAAGGCGAACTGGAGGATCTTCATGCCGGGAAAACCGCAGGCGGCCTTGAGTTCGCGCACTTCGGCCGTGATCACGCCCAGGTCCTCGGCAATGAGCGGCAGGACCGGGAACCGACGCCGCATGGCCTTAAAAAGCGCCATCCCCGGCGCCTTGACCCAGCGGCCGTTGACGGCCGTTTTTTCCGTGGCCGCGATCTCCCAATAGGCCTCGAAGCCGCGAAAATGGTCGAGGCGCACCTGGTCGAACAGGCCCAGGTTGTGGCCCATGCGCGTGAGCCACCAGGCAAAGCCGGTCCGGCTGTGCTCGGCCCAGTCGAAGACCGGATTGCCCCAGCGTTGCCCGGTTTCGCTGAAATAATCCGGCGGCACCCCGGCCACGAAAAGGGGCCGCTTGGCACTGTCGAGCTTGAACAGCTCGGGATGGGACCAGACATCGGCGCTGTCCTGGGTGACGTAGATGGGCAGGTCGCCGATGAGCTGCACGTCGTGCTCCCGGCAGTACCGGCGCAGGGACCGCCATTGGCCAAACGCCAGGTACTGGCCGAAGCGCACGCGGTCCAGGGCGTCCCTGGCCTCGTGGCGCAGTGCGTCGATGGCCCCGGGTTCCCGGTCACGCAGGGGCACGGGCCAGTCGGCCCAACCCGCGCCGCCTTGTCGGGCCTTGGCCACCCGGAACAGCGCGTAGTCGTCGAGCCAGCCAGCCTGCTCCCGGCAGAACCCCCGGAAGCCGGCATCCCCGTCCAGCCGCTCCTTGGCCCGGGCAAAGGCCAGATCGACCAGCTGATCCTTGAGCGCCTCGGCCGCCGCATGATCGGCCCGGGACAGGTTGCAGGTGGCGGGTGACGCGATATCGGCCGCATCGAGCCAGCCGTCGGCCACGAGTTGTTCGGGACTGAGCAGAAGGGGGTTGATGGCAAAGGCGGAATCGCTGCTGTAGGGCGAATTGCCGATGAAGGTCGAGGTCGGCGTGAGCGGCAGAATCTGCCAGTAGGACTGGGCCGCCTTGGCCAGAAAACGGACAAACGTCCGGGCGCCGGGGCCGAAATCGCCGATCCCGTACCGGGACGGCAACGAGGTCACGTGCAATAACACACCACTGGCTCTGCGCTGCATGAGGTCTCCTTTGGGGCGTGTGCGCATCTGGGGGAGGGACCCCCACCTTCCCTCAAAAACTCTTCAAGGTGTCTTATGCCACGGTACATGGCATGTCTCGCGCCGTGGGGCAACCGCCGCGAGCGGGGAGAGGACAAGAAGAGAAGTTCGCCGGGTGGGGTGGTG